>CAYLSR010000126.1:2350-5311 GCA_964385855.1 uncultured Mogibacterium sp. | reverse complement strand
CGTTGCCGTCGTCCTCGATGGTCTGGGCCTGAGGCGTCGGGTTGTCAGCAATCGGAGTCACAGCCGGGGCTGCGGGGGCGGGTGTCGGTGTAACGCTCGACGGATCGGTCGTGTCGGTACGCGTGGTCGGGTTGCTCGGATCATCCGGGTTCGGTGCCACAGCGACGACAACGTTGGTGATTGCCGCACCAGCATCGGTTGCAAGCACCGTGTACGTGACCGGGATAGTCACGGTAGCACCAGGCGCCAGCGTGGTGATGGTTGCGACGGTGCCGTTCACGGTGTAGCCTGCGCCCGCAACGACGGTCGGCAGGCCAGTCGCGCCGTTCATCTGGTCACTCGCGGTGACATCGGTCAATGTCACGTTGCCAGTGTTGCGGACCACGATGTTGTACGTGATGGTCTCGCCCGTGCCGTATGTCGAGCCGTTGGCCGGCGTAGACGTCACGTTCTTGGCGACGGTCATGTCGCGGCTCTCTGGGTCAGGATTGACCGGAACCTCGCCAGGCACAACCTCAGGATCCTCGCCCTCGGGGTCAGTGCCAGTGGCGGTGGCCACGTTGTTGATCGGCTGCTGTGCGTCGACGTCAGCCTGCGTGACCGTGTAGGTACCAGTTGCAGTGGCCTTCTCGCCAGGCGCCAGCGTGATGCCCGTGGTCGTCTGGCCAGCGTCGAACGTGAAGCCAGCAAGCTGATCGACAATCGAAACGCCGCTGATGGTCACGTTGCCGTCATTCTCGACGGTAATCGAGTAGCTGACCACGTCACCCGCACCATAGGTGGAAGCAGTGGATGTGACGGTCTTGGTGGTCTTCAGGTGCGAATCCTTCTCGTCGGTCGGAACTGTGACGTCGTCGTTGCCCGGATCGGTCGGCTCGTTGGAACCGTTGTCGCCGTTAGCCGTCACTGCATTCTTGACCTCGCCCTTGAGGATGTCAGCCTCGGTGACGGTGTAAGAAACCGTGTAGGTCTCGCTCGCCTCGGGCTTCAGCGACTCGATGGTCCACTCATCGCCGGTCAGCGGGTCGGCGACCTTCACGTTCGTGATAGTCAGGTTGCCGTCGTTGGTGACGACAATTTGATAGGTGACGGTCTCGCCGAGCGCGTAGCTCTTGCCGTTGGCCGGCGTCGAGGTAACGATCTTCTCGACCGACAGGCTCGGGTCGGGATCAGTGATCGGCGGGGTCGGACCGTCCGGATCGTCAGCGTCGCCAGTAGTGACGGAATCGCTGCCCTCGGGCGTTAGCATTTCGCCGGTCTTCGGATCCTCGACGTCGTCGCCGTGAGCCGTGGCAACGTTCTCCACGAAGCCCTTGATGATGTCGGCCTCGGTGACGGTGTAGGAAACGTTGAACGTCTCAGACCCGCCGACTGCAAGCTCAACGATCTTGTAGGTGAAGCCAACGAGCACGTCCTCGATTACGACGTTGTTAAACGTCAGGTTGCCGTCGTTGGTGACGGTGATGGAGTACTGGATGAGCTCTCCGAGCGTGTAAGCCTGGCCGTTCGCAGGACCGCCAAAGATTGACTTGTCGACTGTCAGAGTGACGTCCACGTCCTCGACCGGGTCCTCGACGGTGCCGGTGCCCGGGTCGGTCGGGTCGTCGGTCGGGTTGTCGCCGTCGGCGGTGGCGCTGTTGGCCACGGAGCCGGCCAGGACGTCCTGCTCGGTGACGGCGTGCTCGAAGGTCGCCGTGGCGGTCTCGCCGGGCTCGAGGGCCGTCTTGTCGAGGTTGGCCGTGATGTCGGCGGGGTCGTAGCCCGTGACGGTGTCCTTCAGGGTGATGTCGGAGACCGTCAGGTTGCCGTCGTTGGTGACGGTGATCTCGTAGGTGATCACGTCGCCGAGCGCGTAGCCGCCCTCGGGCTGCGTGGACGTCGTGGTCTTCACGACCGACAGGCTCGGGTCGGGCTCCTCGACCGGGTCCTCGACGGTGCCGGTGCCCGGGTCGGTCGGGTCGTCGGTCGGGTTGTCGCCGTCGGCGGTGGCGCTGTTGGCCACGGAGCCGGCCAGGACGTCCTGCTCGGTGACGGCGTGCTCGAAGGTCGCCGTGGCGGTCTCGCCGGGCTCGAGGGCCGTCTTGTCGAGGTTGGCCGTGATGTCGGCGGGGTCGTAGCCCGTGACGGTGTCCTTCAGGGTGATGTCGGAGACCGTCAGGTTGCCGTCGTTGGTGACGGTGATCTCGTAGGTGATCACGTCGCCGAGCGCGTAGCCGCCCTCGGGGGCCTCGGACGTGGTCTTCTTCTCCACCGACAGGCTCGGCTCCGAGTCTATCGAAACTGTGCTAGTTGCAGTAGCTTCCTTTGGATTGTCGCCGCGAATAGCAGTTGCGTTGGCCTTCACAGTGTTGACAATCTCAAGGGCATCCATATCCCCTTGCGTTGCATTGTATGTGTAGGTGAACTCGGCAGTCTTGCCGGGCGCGAGCTCGAATGTCTTGGTGGAAAGATCAGCATGGTCATCGATCAGCTTACCATCCTTCACAGTGACATTACCGGTATTAGTCACAACCACTTTGTAAGTGATCTCTGCTCCAGCAACATCAATTTCTGTCGGGTCAGCCGTCTTGGTGACCTCGATGGAGGCGTCGGCCTCGACGGCGTCGACGGTCTCGTCGTCGCTGTCGCTGACCTGCTTGTCGCTCGGGTCGTTGCCGGTGGCCGTCGCGGTGTTCTCGATCGCGCCGGCGTCGACGTCGGCCTGCTTGGCGACGTAGGTGGCGGTCACGGTGGCCGTCTCGCCCGGGGCGATCGTCGTCTTGTCGAGCGTGCCCATGGCGAGGTCGGTCATCGGGTCGGAGACCGCGAGCGTGTCGACGGTCACGTTGCCGGTGTTCTTGACGGTGATCGTGTAGGTGATGGTGTCGCCCACCGAGAAGGCGGTCTTCTCGTCGGGCAGGGCCGCGGTCTTGGTGACCTCGATGGAGGCGTCGGCCTCGACGGCGTCGACGGTCTCGTCGT
>CAYLSR010000126.1:0-2250 GCA_964385855.1 uncultured Mogibacterium sp. | reverse complement strand
GAAGGCGGTCTTCTCGTCGGGCAGGGCCGCGGTCTTGGTGACCTCGATGGAGGCGGATGCGGCCTCAGTCACAACCGGATCGCTCGCAGTCCACGACTTCGAATCGACCGTAGCAGTAACCGTATTGGTAAAGCCACCAGCTGCGATGTCTGCGGGGGTTATCACATGCGTTGCGGTTGTTGTCCTAGATTCCCCTGCAGGAATATTTTCAAACTGCGCATCAGCCAATGTCACGCCATCGACCTCAGTCAGAACGATAGTCTTTTCAACACTATATATATTAGTAACTCTGATGTCCCACGTGACGGTTTCGCCAAGCTTGTACTTGTAACCGTCCTCCTTTTGATCAGCCTTGGTAACAACGAGACTCGGAGTGACATTCTCATCGGTGATAGTCAACGTGCCGTTGTTCACCGTAAAGACATAATCAGTCAAGTTGCTAACAGGACTTTGCAAAGTGTAAGTGAACGTATTGTCCGAACTACCGACATTCAGCTGTTCGCCCGTATAGGTGTAGTTGAACGTATCGCCAGGAATAAGACCGTCTGCGCCGCCCACAGTCACTTCATGTTTCGTAAGCTTTGTACCATCGTACTTCTTCGAATCAGTGCCGGAAGTCAGCGTAACTTCACGCGGCTGAATCTTTATATAGCCGTCGGTAACGCTAAACGTCACGTTGAAGTTCGAGCTGCTGTTCGAGAATTGCCCTGCGGCAAGGCCCATGTCGGTCTGACCATCGGTATCTTCCCCCACAACTACATGGGTTCGCGTAGCAGCAATCACACCGTCTACGAGCGTAGCACCTTCTGCAGGTGTGAATTCGATTGCAGATACCGGATAACCACTGCCCTCGGGAATGCTCACCGTATATCCAATGGCGTTTTTCGGCGTGCCGATGTATTTCTCGGTCTTGGTGTCACCCGTAATAGTGACAATCACATTCTTGGCGGTTATCGATAAATCGCCGTAAACGGACTCGACATCGTACTTATTGTCGGCGACAGCCGTGTCGCCAGCATCCACAATTGTGTAAGTGAACGTGTTGTTCTTTTCTCCCGAGTCGGTAACATTCGTCACGGTCGCAGTCGCATCAGGCGTAATCGTGACAACGTCACCTGTCGGCAGCGTTGCGCTGAAGGTGCCGTCGCCGTTGTCAGTCGCAAGGACCGTCCATGCACCTTCACCCTCGCCATACATAACGGTGTACATATGATTCGTATGACCGTTACCGTCATAGGTCCAGCTTTGGGTACCCGACGTAATTGTAATCGGCTTCGCATGCCACTGCGCATACAGCGTCACAATATCGTTCGGCACCGTTGTCAGGTTCTTGACTTCCTGCTGATCGGTGTACATCGTACCCGAGCCATCGATTTCGGTGTTCCAGCCGACGAAATCATAGTTTTCGTACGTATATGTATTTGCTCTCAAATTCTGAGGAACGTCATACGTAAATACTTGATCGGCCATCTGCTGGCCCGAGCCGCCGTTCTTATCGAAATGTACCGTGAACGTGTTCGCTTGCCAAATCGCGTAGACAATATTCTGCTGCTCGGCGGAATCCCATCCAGTACCGGTCAGATTGTCAGCGGCGACGAGAGTGCCAGCGATCAGGGTTTCACCCGAACCGTCCGATGCGGTATTCCATTCCACGAACGTATAGCCATCGCGTACGAACGTGTCGTTGGACAGAATGTTGAAGGTCTTGTTGACCAGATAGCTTTCAGCAATCTCTTCATCACCGACGGAATAGCCACCGACGCCGGACGTCTTGCCGCCGTTGCCTTTGAAGATAACCGCCGTGGCTTTGTCAACCTGTGGGGTAAACTCTGCCTCAAGGAAGATGTAGCGGATCGTCGCCGTAGCACCAGAGTCATCGGTAATGGTCTCGGTCACGAAGTAGTCAGAAGAAACCGTGTTATACGTAGTCGGCACAAACACTGTGCCAGATTTGCTGCCATCGGGATTCAACAAGGCCCAGTCTTTGAAGTTGTAGCTGTCGTTGAAGTCCTCGGGAGCGTCGGCGACGGTGAACGAAACATCTTCAACACCCTCGTTCAAAATGTATGCAGTATCGTCAACGGGAATGATGGTCTGCAAATCACCGCTTGCGGTGTAGATGCAATAGGCGTCGCCAACTTTGTAAATAACGTAGACGCTGTTGTCTGTGAGGTTTAGCTTCCAGTATGCCTTGAGCTTCAAAATGTTGACTACATTGTCGTGCTGGCCGTCATGGTCGCCATAGACGTT
>CAYLSR010000125.1:0-5321 GCA_964385855.1 uncultured Mogibacterium sp. | reverse complement strand
ATGGATATGCTAAAATTGTTCCTAACTAAATGACATTGGAACCGTCCCCCTGTCAGCTTTTGGACTATTCGGAATCCTCCTTGTATGAATCGATGATGAAGTTTTGGAATGCGAGGTAGGCGCCTCGCATCTTTCTTTTCTTGGGATACAGCAGGACGGTCTGGAATACCTGCGTCGGTATGACCGGCAGCGCTACGATGGTGTCGTTTTCAAGACTTTTCGCGACACTCTCCGTTGCAAGAAGGAGTCCGTACCCATCCCGGACCATTTCCTGCATGATGCCGATCTCGCTGGTATTCATGAAGGAGACGTTGAACTTCAGATCATTCTCTTCATAGAGTTTTTTCATATCTTTATAAAAATGAGAGTCCTTCTCTCCGGACAGAAGCGGATAACGCCCCAGATCCTTGAGAGGCATGATGTTGCCGGGCTGTGTGAACAGTTCACGGCTGATCACGGCGTAGATCATTTCGCTGTTAAGGACGGTGCAACCCAGATCCGGAAGGTTTTCCGGGCGTTCCTTGATCACCGCAAAGTCCAGTTCACCATCTTGGATTTTTTCGTAGGCCTGATAATTGTCGAGCACCCGGATATTGCCGACAACATTGTGATTGACAGCAAAAAACGAGGTCAGCGTTTGCCGCAGAGGAGATTTGCCGTAAAACGGAAAGACGCCGATGCGTAGGACCGGCTTCTCGTCCGAGCTCTCCAAATCGAACGCATGGTACAGATCATCAATCGACTCAATGATCTTCGTCGCGTATTCGCAGAATTTCTCAACGTGCGAGGTCAGGGAAACGTTATGTGTATCTCTTCTGAACAGTTTAGTCTGAAGCTCCTCCTCCAGGGCATTGATTTGATGTGAGATCGCCGGCTGCGTCACATACAGCTCTCTGGCGGCTTTCGAAAAACTCCGGTATTTTGCGATTTCCAACACGTAATAGATCTGTCGGATCTCCATGCGATACCTTCCTTTCCTTACACCTTTTTTCTTAAATCCCATTATACTTTATCCCGCCTCTCCGGATAAACCTTTTCCGGGGGATTGGTGATTCTTTTTGTTTATAGGGTGATAAGCAGGCACAGGCTAAAGCAGATACCTATAAATCCGGCTTATAACCGTATCAATTCCAAGCATTTCACATCCTTCACAGAATCCGTTAAAGTAGGTGCAGAAAGATTCTTAACCGATTGCAAAAGGGAGAACACATGAACAGATTTCTCAAGGAGGCGATGGACCTGCAGGAGGAACTCATCGCGAACAGAAGGCATATTCACCGGCGGCCGGAACTTGGCTTCGACCTGCCGGAGACCATCGAATTCGTCGCAACAGCGCTGGAGTCCTACGGCTACCACCCGCAGAAGCTCGGCGGCGGTTTGACCTGCACGGTCGGCACCGGCAGTCCGTGCATCCTGCTCCGGGCGGACATGGATGCATTACCGCAGCAGGAGGATACCGGATTGGCATTCTCCAGTGAAAAGGATGGCATATGTCATTCCTGCGGACATGACGCGCATACGGCGATGCTGCTGGGTGCGGCGAAGATCCTCAAATTGCACGAAGAGGAACTGGCCGGCACAGTCAAATTCATGTTCCAGCCGGCAGAAGAACTTCTGGCGGGTTCCCGGGCGATGATCGAAGCCGGTATTCTGGAAGATCCGAAGGTCGACGTGGCCATGGGATTTCACATCAACACCGGCCCGCTCGGACCATATGATCTGCATGCCGGAACGATGGTGCACGCCATTGGCAGGATGATGGCCTCTGCGGATGAATTCGAAATCACAGTCAAGGGAAAATCGGCGCATGGCGCTTCCGCACACCTCGGTGTCAACGCGGTATCGATCGCGGCGAACATCATCATCGCGCTCGAACAGATGCCGATCCGGGAAACCGCGTACAACGATGATGTCATCCTGTGTGTCGGGAAGATGGAAGGAGGGCAGCGCGCGAACATCGTTCCTGAAGAGGCGAAGATCCTCGCCAGCGTCCGCTCCTTCACACCGGAGACCCGGGAGAAGCTGAAGAAGCGGATCCCGGAGCTGGTTTCTGCCGTAGCGAAAACGTGGGGAGGCGAAGCGGAAACGAAGTTCACGGTCGGTGTCGCGCCGGTCTATAACGATGAGTCACTGGCGGCCGAACTACACGAGTACGCAAAGGATGTCATGGAGAGAGTGGACATCATTCCGCCGGTCGCGGGGTCGGAGGATTTTGCCAATCTGGGAGCGTATGTCCCGACATTCTGGGCCAACATCTGCGCCGGCGATCCGTCAGATGGTTATCTCTATGCCATGCACAATCCGAAGATGAGAATCGATGAAGCCGCTTTGCCGTATGGCGCGGCGGCGCACTGCCATCTGGCGTTCGAATGGCTGAAGCACCATGCCGGGCAGGGCAACCTTTAGCAGTCTGTTGCGGGAGCTTACCCGTGAGATAGTTTTTCAAAGAAGAAGAGGTTAAGATCGTCGAAAGCTTCATCATGCCGAAGCTGGTCATCGGCGGAATCGTTTCCGTTTCCGTGGTTTCCGGCCTCGTGGCGGGAATCATGTGCACCTGGGTATAGGACAGCATTCCGAATATCTGCACTTGAAGGGACTTCGGCTTGTCGCCGGGGTCTTTTTTTCTGAGCTGATGGCGAAGGCGTGACAAAAGAACCGTCCCCCTGTCAGCTTTTTTGAAATAAGTGCTGACAAAAGGCCAATTTTATTGTAAAATAAGGACAAATTCTAAAACAATTTCACTCGAACTCTTTTTGCCATGGGATCAGAGGTCCCATGGCATATACTTGTTTGGTTGAGATAGGAGGTAAAGTGGGCAAGTATTTAGTTAAACGTCTGCTGCTGGCCCTGGTGACGATCTGGGCAGTCGCGACGATCACATTCTGTCTGATGAACATGGTCCCGGGCGGACCGTTCCTCTCAGAGAAGGCCATCAGCCCTGCCGCGACCGCCGCACTCGAGGCGAAGTACGGACTGGACAAGCCGTTCATGGAGCGTTATTTTACGTATCTGAAGGACGCCGCGCACGGCGATTTCGGGCTTTCGCTCAAGCAGCGGGGCCGCACGGTGTCCGGCATCATCGGCGCCAAGTTTCCGGTGTCCGCCCGCGTCGGCGGGGTCGCGGTCCTGGTATCGCTGCTGCTCGGTGTACCATTGGGGGTGCTGACCGCCTACAAGAGGGGGACGGCGATCGACAGCATATTCAGCGTCATCGCCACGCTCGGTATAGCGGTGCCGAGTTTCGTCATCTGTACGGTGCTCATGTACTTCTTCGGGGTCAAGCTCGGCATATTGCCGACGCTCGGCCTGTCGACGTGGAAGCACTACATCATGCCGGTGTTCGCGCTGGCGGCGTATCCGACTTCATACATCATGCGGCTCATGCGGTCGTCGATGCTCGATGTCCTCGGACAGGACTACATGCGGACCGCGAGGGCGAAGGGCCTTTCCCAGAAGGTCTCGCTGTTTAAGCATGCGCTCCGGAACGCGATCCTGCCGGTCATCACCTACCTCGGACCGATGATCGCGTATACGTTGGTCGGAAGCTTTATCGTCGAGAAGATCTTCACGATTCCGGGCCTCGGCGGTGAATTCATCAAGGCGATCAACGGACGTGACTACACCATGATCATGGGGACGACGATCTTCCTCGCGACGTTTATGGTCATCATGCTGCTCATCGTCGACATCCTTTATACGATCGTTGACCCGAGAATCAAGCTGAAGTAGGAGGTGGATGAGAGATGACAAAGAAAAATCCGCTGAGCCTTCAGCTCAACCTGAACCCGGATGATTTCCTGCCGGCGACCGAGGCGGAAAAGGAAAGCCTGGTCGTCATGCGCGAGAGCGTCGGCTTCTGGCGCGACGGTTTCCGGAGACTCCGCAAAAACAAAGTCGCGATGGCATGTCTTGTGATCATCGTGATCATCCTGATCTTCGCGTTCATCGTCCCGTCATTCTATCCGTACACGTACAGCCAGCAGATCCAGGGCGCGAACAACCTCTCGCCGTTTGAGTTCTCCGCGGGCGAGCAGGCGAGGATCGACGCCGGGGAGAAGCTCTTCCCGCACATCTTCGGAACGGACAAGATGGGCCGTGACTACGCGATCCGCGTCATGATGGGCAGCCGGATCTCCCTGCTGGTCGGCATCATCGCGGCGATCATCATCCTGGTCATCGGCTCGATCTACGGCTCCATCGCCGCATTCGCGGGCGGCTGGGTCGACCTCGTCATGATGAGGATCGTCGACATCATCTACACGATCCCGGACATCCTGCTGATCGTCCTGCTGTCGTTCGCGCTCAAACAGCCGATCGCCACGCTGGCGAGCAAACCGGGGTTCCACTGGATGACCCTCGCCGGCGAAAACCTGATCAGTATCTTCATCGTATTCGCCCTCCTGTACTGGGTCGGCATGGCGAGAATGGTCCGAAGCCAGATTTTGCAGCTTAAAGAAAGTGAATACGTCACGGCAGCGCGCGCGCTCGGCGCGTCCGGCGGCCGCATCATCCGCAAGCACCTGCTGACCAACTGCATCGGTACGCTGATCGTCATCACGACGCTTCAGATCCCGTCCTCGATCTTTACCGAGAGCTTCCTGTCCTTCCTCGGACTGGGTGTCGCGGTCCCGATGCCGTCCCTGGGCAGCCTGGCCAGTGAGGCCATCAACGGGATCAACACGTTCCCGCATCTGCTGTTCATCCCGTCGGTCGTGATCTCGCTGATCATCCTGAGCTTCAACCTGCTCGGCGATGGTCTGAGAGACGCCTTCGACCCGAAGCTGAAGAATTAGAAAGGAGCGGTCATGGAAAACTATCTGGTAGACATCCAGCATGAGCGCCTGTCTTTCTTCACACCGGTCGGTGAGGTCAAGGCGCTGAAGGATGTATCGTTCAAGATGAAAGAAGGAGAAGTCCTCGGCATCGTCGGCGAGAGCGGCTCCGGCAAGTCCGTCACCGCGTACAGCCTGATGGGTCTGACGGCCTATCCGGGGCGTATCGTCGGCGGAACGCTGGACTTCAACGGACACCGCATCAACGACCTGACGGAACAGGAATTCCGGGAGATCCGGGGCAATGAAGTCTCGATCATCTTCCAGGACCCGATGACCAGCCTGAACCCGGTTTACACGGTCGGCAATCAGATCGAAGAGGTCATCCTGCTCCACACGGACAAGAACAAACAGCAAGCCCACGAGCGGGCAGCCGAGCTGCTGACGCTCGTCGGGATCAACGAGCCGGAGAAGCGGCTCAAGCAGTATCCGCACGAGCTTTCCGGCGGCATGCGCCAGCGCGTCATGATTGCGATCGCGCTCGCGTGC
>CAYLSR010000124.1:3285-5368 GCA_964385855.1 uncultured Mogibacterium sp. | reverse complement strand
TCAAGACGAAGGATGGCTGCAACATCATCCAGATGGCCGGCGACGCGCGGGTCGACAACAAGAAGTACAAAGCACTCTTCCACGAGAAGGCGAAGTTCCTGACGCCGGAAGAAGTGATCGAATATACGGGGCACCCGATCGGCGGCGTCTGCGCGTTCGGCATCGAGCGGGAGGACGTCCGCGTCTACTGCGACGTGTCGCTGCAGCGGTTCGAGACGGTCTTCCCGGCCTGCGGGACCGGCAACAGCGCCATCGAGCTGACCTGCGACGAGATTTTTCGGTACTCGAAGGCGCTGGACTGGATCGATGTGACGAAGCTCCCGGAGGAGCAGCCGGCGCCATGAACAGCGCATCCGAAGAGAGACAACTGAGAGCACGCAATCTGGCCCGCGAGGCGCTGCGGGCATCGCAGGACAAGATCGTGGCCAACATGCGGTTCCTCGACCCCGCGGTCTACGCGCTGCGCGTCCGGGAAGCCGGCACGGCAAGGATGGACGAGTCCGGCAACGTGATCCGCGAGAAGAATCGCACCGACGGCTATGAGGAGTACGGGCTTCGGACGAACGGCTCGGAGCTGATCTACGTCCCTGCGGACATCCTGCGCAGGGCCCGGAAGGGACTGCCGGAGCTGACGCACGACTACATGCACGTGCTGCTCCACTGTATCTTCCGCCACTACCACCTCCGGGGGAAAGTCCGGAAGGCGGAGTGGGACCTGGCGGTCGACATCGCGGTCGAAGAGGTGATCGATTCGTTCCGGATCAGCGCCTTTGAGTCGGAGCGGTCGCCCGGGATGCGCGAGGAGCTTCTGCGGCTCCGCCGGGACGTCGGCAGCCTGACGGCGGAGCGGATCTACCGATTCCTCGTGGACGGGAGCATGCTGGAGCGGCGGTTTGAGCGGCTGTCCGAGCTGTTCCGCGTCGACCATCACGACCTCTGGTACGAGAAGGACGGGCTCCCGCTGATCCTCGATGAGGACGAGGACGCCGAAGACGCCGACAGCGGCGAGCAGGGCGACGCTTCCGATCAGGAGCAGCCCGGCGAGCCCGACGAGGACGGCGAATTCGGCATCGGCTCCGACCTCGAGACCGATCAGGACTGGGAGCAGATCGCCCAGATGGTCAAGACGGCGATCGAGGCCGGCGAGGGCACCGATGACGCAGGTTCCGGCAAGATGCTGGAGAGCCTTCGGAAGCTCGGCCACAAGACGATGGATTACACCACGTTCCTCCGGAAGTTCGCTTCCCGGCGGGAGACGCTCAAGGTGGACGACAATTCGTTTGACTACATCTTCTACACCTACGGGCTGGAGCTGTACGGCGACATGCCTTTGGTCGAACCGCTGGAGTACAGCGATGAGAAGCAGATCCGCGACCTCGTGATCGTGATCGACTCTTCCGCCTCCACGGAAGGCGAACTGGTGCAGTCGTTCACCGAGCGGACGTTCGACATCCTGATGACCAGCGAGGAATTCCGGACCCGCTTCAACATCCGCCTGCTGCAGTGTGACACGCAGATCCAGGAGGATGTGCAGCTCCGGAACCGCCGGGACGTGGAAGCGTACCTCAAAAACATTGAAATCAAGGGCATGGGCGGGACCGATTTCCGCACGGCCTTCCGATATGTGGACGACCTGCTGGCGACCGGCGCGTTCACGGACCTCAAGGGGCTCATCTATTTTACGGATGGCAAGGGCACGTTCCCGAAGCACCGGCCGCCGTACGAGACGGCCTTCGTCTTCGACAGCGAAGACAGCGCGGACAGGATCAATGTGCCGCCGTGGGCGATGAAGGTGGCGTTCGACCAGTAGCTCGCGGCGCAGTTCCTCCTGCCCCGCGCGGTCCTCGAGTGCACCGGCGCAGCTCCTCCGGAGCCGCGCGGTCCTCGAGTGCGCGCGATTCCATCTCGGTCGCTCGGGCGGGCCGGCGGAGTTGCTCAAAGGCTTCGCCATCGCCAACTCCCAGCCGGCCCGCACTCGCTTCCTCCGGAATCGCTGCGAACTCTGCGGGAATGTGCGGGTCCGGAGGAGCTGCCCGGAG
Organism: uncultured Mogibacterium sp.; assembly: GCA_964385855.1. GTDB lineage: Bacteria > Bacillota > Clostridia > Peptostreptococcales > Anaerovoracaceae > CAYLSR01. The sequence goes on along the minus strand of CAYLSR010000124.1, from coordinate 3,329 downwards.
ACTGGTGGATCGCGGCTCCGGAGGAACTGGTCGGAGACTGGTGG
>CAYLSR010000124.1:0-3185 GCA_964385855.1 uncultured Mogibacterium sp. | reverse complement strand
GCTGCCCGGAGACTGGTGGATCGCGGCTCCGGAGGAACTGGTCGGAGACTGGTGGATCGCGGCTCCGGAGGAGTCGCCCGGAGACTGGTGGACCGCAGGAATGCGGTTTGCGGAACTGTGTTGCGGTAATTGCATAATACACACTTTTACATAGGAGCAAGCATGAACATCAAGGAAGCGAAAGAACAGGTCAAGTATTCGGTCATCTCGTATCTGTCGCGGGATGAGTTCGGGGACTACCGCATCCCGATCGAGCGGCAGCGACCGCTGTTTCTGATGGGGCCTCCGGGCATCGGCAAGACGGACATCATGTCGCAGATCGCGAATGAGATGGACATCGCGCTGGTGTCGTATTCGATGACGCACCACACGCGGCAGAGCGCGCTGGGACTGCCGTTCATCGCGAATAAGGATTACGACGGGAAGGAGTACCGGACGACAGAGTACACGATGAGCGAGATCATCGCGAGCGTGTACGATGTGATGGAGGAGACCGGCAAGAAGGAGGGGATCCTGTTCCTGGACGAGATCAACTGCATCTCGGAGACGCTCGCGCCGTCGATGCTGCAGTTTTTGCAGTTCAAGACGTTCGGGCGGCACAGTGTGCCGGACGGGTGGATCGTCGTGACGGCGGGGAATCCGCCGGAGTACAATAATTCCGTGCGGGATTTCGACCTCGCGACGCTCGACCGGCTCAAGAGGATGGATATCGAGCCGGATTTCCAGGCGTGGCGTGGCTACGCGGAGAACGAGGGCGTCCACATGGCGGTCCTGACGTATCTGGAGATCAAGAAGGACGACTTCTATTCCGTGCAGACGACGGTGGACGGCAAGACGTTCGTGACCGCGCGTGGGTGGGTCGATCTTTCGGACATGATGAAGCTCTACGAGCAGAACCGGCTGCCGATCAGCATCGATCTCATCCGGCAGTACATCCACGACGAAAGGATCGCGAGGGATTTCTCGGCATACTATGATCTATTTTACCGCTTCCGCGAGGAATACTATATCGAAGATCTGCTGGAAGGGCAGATCCGGGAGGGCGTCATCGAGCGCGCGAAGGATTCGCCGTTTGACGAGCGGCTCACGGTGCTGCGGCTGATCACGGATTCGCTGAACGGGGAGTTCCGGGAGGTGTACGAGGCCGGCCGGACGATCCGGACGCTTCTGGAGATCATCAAGAAGAACCGGGATGCTCTGGCGGGCGCAACGGTGGAAGAGGCGACCGGCCTGATCGCCGGCGTCCGCGAGGGGTACCGGGAGGAGCTTCGCAAGGGGCGCCGGTCGAAGTCGATGTCCAAGGAGGACGCGAGGCTTGCGATGGCGGCGGACCACGCGCTGTCCGAGCTGGATCTTTGGCTGAGGCAGGGCAGCGGCGATCCGTCGTGGACGTCGGAAGGGGCGATCCGGGCGTTCCTCGCGGAGAGAAACGCGGAACGCCGGACGAAGGCGGAGCGCGCGGGCGCGCGGCTCGCGAACGCGTTTGCGTTCCTGGAGCAGGCGTACACGGAGGAGCGGGAGATCCTCATCTTTGTCACGACGCTGACAGAGAACCGGTACAGCGTGGATTTCATCAGCAACTACGGGTCGGAGGCGTACTACCGGCACAACAAGGGGCTTCTGCTGTACGAGCGGGAGCAGGATCTGGCGAAGGAACTGGCAGAGCTGGAGGAGTGACCGATGCCGACACTGATGCTCAAAGAAAGCCTGATCAGCTTCGACAGCCCGGTGGAGCGGTATACGGTCCCGCCCATGATCCGGCGGATCGCGGCGAACGCCTTTTACGACAAGGGGCGGCTCGTCCATCTGACGATCCCGGACAACGTGGTGGAGATCGGCGACTTCGCCTTTAAGATGTGCTTCAACATGAACCGGCTGGATCTGCCGGCAAGGGTGGAGAAATTCGGGATCGGGATGTTTCAGCAGTGCCGGAAGCTCGAAGTCGTCGTGCTGCCGGAGGGCGTCCGGGAGATCGATCCCGGGATGTTCGTGTGCTGCGATTCGCTTCGGTCGGTGACGATTCCGCAGTCGGTCGAAAAGATCTCCCCACATGCGTTTACGACCAGCCACGAGCTGCGGGAGATCGTGATCCCGCCGGAAAATCTGCACCTGTTGCCGGAGAGCCGCCGGTCGATTGCGGCGATCACCTACATGAAGCGACACATTTCGGATGGCGGCAGCAGCGTGATCGATGCGTTTGTCCGGCAGGACCCGGCCGGGATCGCGACGCTGGCGGTCCGGCAGAACGAAAAGGACGCGATCCGCTACATGACGGAGCACCGGCTCCTGAGCAGCGCGGAGATCGGTGCGCTCGTGACGAAGGCCAACGACCTCAAGCGGACGGAGATCGCGGCGATGCTCCTCGAAGCAAACCGCCAGCCGGAAGGGACCGTGCTGGCGGAGGAACTGTTTGAGTGGGATCCGTTTGCGTGAAGGGGTGGATGTAATTCTTGATTTGTCAACAGACCGGCTGATATATACGATCAGCCGGTCTGTTTCTGTGCTCGGAATATGTCACAGAGCTTGTCTATGATATTCAGATACCGGGAATCGTTTCGATAGATCAAGACGATATTATGGACGCTCTTCAGCGGATAATAGTTCAGGGATAGGAAAGAAAGCGGCTGAGACCACTGATCCAGAACTACGACACCCTGCCCGGCCATGACCTGCGAGTTGAGCGAGTTGACATTGACGACACTTTTTACATTCGGCTGGAAGCCAAGCTCCTCTTCCAGCGAATGAATGATTCGCTTCTGACTGGTGAAATAGGGGTGCTGGTATAGGAGAAACTCCTTGTCGGCAAAGAAAGAGGCGTCTATTTTCTCGTCATCACCTGCCAGTGTTTTTGAATAGATGATCACTTTGGGAAGCTTGCAGAGAAGGCGGGCATTGAGGTTGTATGCCGCAATGGACTCATTTTCGATTGTCACAGCCACATCCAGATAATTCTCGTAAACTCTCCGGGACAGCTCGCCGAATTCATGGCATTCAATCAAAAGGTCTAAAGCTGTTTCGGCGGTCCTGATCGCCTGATAAACCTGCGGCAGGAAAAAAGAGGTGTTCCAGTACGGCGCGTGCCCCAGACGCAGGGTAGATTGATCCGATTTATTCTTCCGGCAGATTTCAGCTGCTTTGATTAAATCATCGCGGAACCGGATAAAGATATCGTAATACAGCTGTCC
>CAYLSR010000123.1:0-5409 GCA_964385855.1 uncultured Mogibacterium sp. | reverse complement strand
GTACAAGGTCGAGAACATCGACATGATCGCGAGAAGACGGTACACCAACCACCCGGCTTCCGGCGCGATGAGAGGATACTCCGCGTGCCAGGTGCACTTCGCGCATGAGATCCACATGGATGAAGTCGCGAACCACCTCGGGATCGACCCTGTCGAACTCAGACACAAGAACGAGATCACTCCGTACTACACCGGCCCGACCGGTCTGGAGTTCACCTCCTGCAGATTCAAAGAAGCGATGGATGCCTGCGCGGAGTACATCGATTGGGAACACAGAGACCGTTACCCGATCGGCAGCGGCGAAGCGATCGGCTTCTCCGGATCCGGCTTCATGTCCGGTACCGGATTCCCGGTCCTCGTCACACCGCACTACTGCTCGTCGGCTACGATGGTCCGTCTGAACCGTGAAGGATACGCGGTCGTCTTCTCCGGCGCGAACGACATCGGCCAGGGCTGCGACACCGTCATGACGATGATCGTCGCGGAAGAGCTCGGCCTCAATATGGACGAAGTCAAGCTGGTCGCTTCCGATACGACGACGACACCTTGGGATGCCGGTTCGTTCGGTTCCCGTGTAACGTTCCTCGGCGGAAACGCCTGCCGTCACGCGGTCGGCGATGCGAAGCTCAAACTGCTGACCCACTGGGCGGAAGAATGGGGCTGCAAGCCGCAGGACATCAAGATGGCAGACCACAGAGTCTTCCTGCCGGGCGACGCGGAAAAGAACATCTCGTACAACGAAGCCTGCTTCGGCTATGAAGAGAAGAACTTCGGCCGCTGCGTTGCCGGTGTCGGCGCGTTCGCGCACGAAGGCGACAAGGACATCTACGTCAAGAACGTCGGTAACTACGCGACGGCTTACTCCTTCTCCGCTTCGGCAGCGAAGGTCAAGGTCGACATGGAGACCGGTCAGGTCGAGCTCGAAGACTTCGTCTTCGGTCACGACTGCGGCCGTCCGCTCAACATCCGTGCGGTGGAAGGGCAGATCGAGGGATCCGTCCTGCTCGGCTTCGGATTCACCTGCTTCGAGGAGTGCGTCTACGACAAGGACGGCAGACATCTGAACCCGAGCTTCAGAGACTACCGCTTCCCGACCGCGCTCGATATGCCTCAGATCAAGACCATCGTCTGCAGCGAGTACGATGAGGAAGGCCCGATGGGCGCGAAGGAAGCCGGCGAAGGCTCCACCGCTCCGGTCGGCTCCGCGATCGGCAACGCGATCAACTACGCGACGGGTCTCGTCATGAAGGAACTCCCGATCACGCCGGAGAGACTCTGGAAGGCTCTCCGCGAGCACGAGAAGACCGGAAAGACCGAGTTCGGCGCAGAGGATCTGCCGGCGAAGTTCGCGAACATGCCGCCTCTCCCGCAGAGATACGACGTATAACCGTTCAATACGGACAATGCGATGCTGCCGGATCCGTCCGGCGGCATCGCAGCCGTAAATATTGTAAAAGCACAACAAGAAATCTGCTGAGTGGAAGCTTATCCACAGGCAGATTTCTGACTATACGGTCCTTTCGATCCCGGCCGGGCAGGCGGAATGCCCCGGCCCGCCGGCGAGGGGCCGCTGCGGAAACGATCCGCACAGAGCATGGAGAACAGAACAAACTGGGACAATCATGAATGGGAAGTCGCCCTGGAGCAGCTCCGGAAGGCGCACGGTTACACCGGAGACCCGGAGAAGGCGCGAAAGCTGTATCGGGACGCCGCGCAGGCGGAAGACCTCGCGGCAGATATTCTTAAGCTGTCCCAGAATACCCTCCTGATCAATCTCAGATTCCTCGAAGCGGCTTTCGTTCGCATCATCCCGGGGCACGACCTCGATACGCTCGGGATGGCGACAGACGGCCGTTTCCTGTATTACAATTCGGCGCACGTCTGCAGGCTGTACCAGCAGGCCAGGGAGCTGCCGACGAGGGATTACCTGCACGTCGTGCTGCACTGCCTGTTCCGGCACCTCTTCGTCGGCAAGGCGATCCGCAGGGACCTCTGGGATCTGGCGTGCGACATCGCGGTGGAGAACATGATCAGCAAGCTGAACCTCAAGTCGCTCTACTGCGAGCGCGAGGTCCGGCAGGCGTGGCTGATCCGGGAGTTGGAGGAGCACATCCCGCGGCTCAGCGCGGAGTGGATCTACAAGTACTTCCGGGAGAAAGACCTCACGGAGGATGAGGCGGAAAAGCTTCGCCGGAGCTTTTTCGCGGACGAACATCAGATCTGGTACCGCGACGTGGCCGTGGACGCGGGATCCGGCGAAAAAGACGAAAACGACACCGGCACTCCGGACGGAGATACCGGTTCTGACATAGACGGGAACAACGCGGACGGAGACGAATCCCCGGAAGACCGGGAAGAAGGCGACCGCTCCGAGGAGCAGGAAGAACTGCTCGCCATCGCCGGACAGGGCGATGAGGGGAGCGGCGGTACGGGAGACCGGGAACCGGAAGAAGAAGGCGATTCGGCGCTGACTCCCGAGCAGCTGGAGCAGGCCTGGAAGGACATCGCGGAGCGCATCGAGATCGACCTCGACACCTTCACGGACAGCTGGGGCGAAGGCGCCGGCGACATGCAGCAGCAGCTCCGGGAGATCAACCGCGAGAAATACGACTACGCGGAGCTCCTGAGGCGGTTCGCGGTGTTCGGGGAGAACGTCGAGATCAACGACGACGAATTCGACTACATCTTTTACACCTACGGCATGAAGCTGTACAGGAACATGCCGCTCGTCGAACCGCTCGAATACAAGGATGTCAAGCGCATCCGGGAGTTCGTGATCGCGATCGACACGTCGGAGTCCGTCTCCGGCGAGATCGTCCAGAAGTTCGTGACGAAGACCTGGAACATCCTGAAGCAGTCCGAGAATTTCTTCACCCGGGTCAACGTCCACATCATCCAGTGCGGCGCGAGGGTCGAAGAGGACGTAAAGATCACGACGGAAGAGGAGTTCGACCAGTACATCAAGGGGATGGTGCTCAAGGGCTTTGGCGGCACGGATTTTCGCCCGGTCTTCGAGCACGTAGACCGGCTGATCCGGCAGAAGGAGTTTTACAACTTCAAGGGGCTGATCTACTTCACGGACGGCTTCGGGACGTTCCCGAGCCGGACGCCGGACTACGACGCGTGCTTCGTCTTTCTGGATCAGGGCTACGACCTGCCGGAGGTGCCGGTCTGGGCCATCAAGATGATCCTCAAAGAAGATCAGATACAGGCGTTCTGACGCGAAAAGCAGGGCAGAGATGAGTGAAACTTTTGAGATCCAAAACGACATACTGGTCCGCTACCACGGCGCGGAGGATGCCGTGCGCATCCCGGACGGCGTCCGGATCATCGGCGAGCAGGCGTTCAAGGAGTGCCGGGCGCTGCGGTCCGTCCGGATCCCGGATTCGGTCGAGGAGATCTGCCACGAGGCATTTCGCTTCTGCAGGAACCTCCGGGAGGTGACCGGCGGAGAGTGCGTCCGGTCCGTCGGCCGGGACGTCTTTCAGGGGACCCCGTGGTACCGGTACTATGAAGAAAACGAGACGGACTGGAAGGACGACTTCAAGTTCCTCGGGAAGTGCCTCCTGATCGCGAGGCGAAACCTCCGCGAGGCAATCATCCCGGAGGGGACGCTGATGGTCGCCGCGGACGCGTTCAAGGAGCACGTCCTGCTGAAGTCGATGGAGATCCCGTCCTCGGTGACCTACCTGGGCTGGCGGGCCTTCGAGGGCTGCTCCGGGCTGACCCGGATCCGCATCCCGGGAACGGTGAAGACGATCGGCTGGCACTGCTTCAAGAGCTGCAACCGCCTCTGGGACATCATGATCGAGGAGGGCGTGGAGGTCCTGGAGAACGGGATCTTCGTCAGCTGCCGCAGCATCCGCTCCGTGACCTTCCCGGCCAGCATCCGGTACTTCGGCGGGTGGATGTTCTTCTCCTGCATGAACCTTCAGACCGTGCAGTTCAGGGGCGTCATCCCGGACCTGCAAGAACGGTTCTTCTCCGGCTGCCTCAACCTCCTGAAGGTGCAGCTGCCGGAGGGCCTCCGGTCGATCGGGGTCGAGGCGTTCTACGAGTGCACCAACCTGCAGGAGGTGATCCTGCCGGAAGGCCTCCGGTCGATCGGCAGACAGGCCTTCGCGATGGACCGGTACTTCACGAAGCTGGTCCTGCCGGCCAGCCTGGAATCGCTCGACGTATCGGTCTTTCACGGCTGCTCCGGCTTCAGCGATCTGACGGTGCCGGGCTTTCTCCGGGAGATCCCGGAAAACACGTTCTTCGGCTGTTTCGGCATCGAGAACCTCACGGTCGAAGAAGGTGTGGAGAAGATCGGCGACGGCTGCTTCGCGCGGCTCCGGCAGCTCCGGGAGCTGGAACTGCCGTCCTCGATGCGGGAACTCGGGGACAGCGCCTTCGAAGGCTGCACGCGGATGGAAAAGCTGGTCCTGCGCGAGGGCGTCCGGAAGCTCGGGGCTTCGTGCTTCGCCAGGTGCTGGCAGCTTCGGGCGCTGGAGCTGCCGGACAGCCTTGAGGAGATCGGACCGGGCGCGTTCTTCCAGTGCATCGGGCTCGCGGACCCGGAAGGGCGGATCCTCCAGAAGGACGTGTGGTACGCCTATGTCGGGGACCGGTCGGACATCGAGGTGCCGGAACCCGTCAAACGGGTCGCGAGCGGCGCGTTCGCGGGGATGCGGCAAATCGTGAGGGTTCGGATCCCGGAAAGCGTGCAGAAAATCGGAAACGGGGCGTTCCGCAGGTGCGACCGGCTCCGGGAACTGACGGTCGGTTCGCCGGAGGTGCGAAGCCTTGGGCCGGAGCCGTTTGAGGGCTGCGACAGCCTGATCCTGGCGGTGATCCCGGGGATGGCGCCGGATGACTTCGACGAGAAGAATGACCGGATGGCGGTCGTCCTGGGGTTCTGCAGCGATCCGGGACGGTATCCGGAGCGGACCGCGCGGGCCTACCGGTCTGTCTGCGAGGCGGACAAGCTCAAGATCCTGAAGCAGGCGATCGACCATCAGCTGCTGACCTCCGTGCACTATTTCACGGATCAGGAGCTGCTGCGCTCGGGCGAGTTCAACGAGATCCTCGAATACGCGCAGAAGAAAAAGGCGATGGAGATCGTCGCGCTGCTGCTGGAGTACCGGAGCCGGCGGGACGATATCGACGTGTTTGACAAGTATCAGTTGTAAAGTGAGGTAGATCATGAATATCGCGGAAGCAAAAGAACAGATCCGCAACGCGATGAAGGCGTATTTCACGAAGGATGAATTCGGCAATTACCGCATCCCGATCGAGAAACAGCGGCCGGTCCTGCTGATCGGCCCGCCGGGCGTCGGCAAGACGGCGATCATGGAGCAGATCGCCTCCGAACTGGGGGTCGGACTGGTCTCCTACTCGATGACGCATCACACGCGCCAGAGCGCG
>CAYLSR010000122.1:0-5418 GCA_964385855.1 uncultured Mogibacterium sp. | reverse complement strand
GCTCAGCCGGAGACCCGGGGCACCGCAGCCGTGCAGCCGGCCCGCCCGGCGCGCGGCACGCGGCCGGAGGCCGCACCGGCTTCGACCGTGCCGGCCTTCGAGACCCGCAAAGGGCTGCATTACGTCTACCGCGGGACCGTCCTCGAGGTCAGCTATCAGGCGCGGCTGCACAGCACGTTCAAGAAGTGCGTGAACGCGGTGTTCCACAGCGAACCGTATCAGTTCGGACACACTGCGCATCTGACGGTCCTGCGGATCAAAGGACCCGCTCCCGGACGGGCTTCCGGAGAGCGGCGGGATGTCGTGTTCTACGGAGATGTCGAAGGGCGGTTTGTCCGCGGGGACAGGGTGACGGTCACGACCCGCAGAAAGGGCGACCGCAACATCGTGACCCGGCTGTACTCCAACGAGACGCAGTCACTCGTCAGACCGTCTCCGCAGATCCCGTCGGCCGCGGTCAAGCTCCTGTTTGCGCTCCTGTCGGTCCTGACAATCGTGATGGGCATGACAATCGTGGGGTTCGTCGCTTCCGGAGCGTTCCTGCAGCTGATATCCACATTGATCCAGTATGCGGTCGCGATCTTCGTCGTCTACCGGATCCTGCGGGCCCTGACGGGCTGATTCAGGGGAGCACAATTAACATCAATCAGAAGAATTCAGATCCGGCTGCAGCGGGACGGAAGCGCGCCGGATGCTGAATCAGTCACTCTGGGGACTTCCGGAGAGGAGGACACCATGGAAACAAGATGCATCAGGTGCGGGAGCCGGATCGCGGCAGGCACGCGGACCTGCGCCGGCTGCGGCTGGCAGGCGGAGTGGGCTGAGACCTTCCTGTTCGCGCTGACGCCGGCGGAGGGCCGGATGCTCGAAGCGCTTCAGGAGATCGCGCAGACAGCTTTGACGGAAACGGAGGAGATCATGAGACCGGTGATCGGATTTGACTTTGGCAACTACAATTCCTACGTGTGCTTCGTCTCGGACCCGGAGCCAGGCACCATCCGGGAAGGCGTGATCCGGGATCTGGTCCCGGACAAGCTGCCGGGCGGTATCCCGAGCGTGTTCTATCACTCCCGGAGGAAAGGCACCCATGTCGGAGAAGCTGCCGACCGGATGAAGCCGGTCCGCAACCAGATGCGCTACCTCAAGCTGCACCTGGGCGAACAGGTCGAGCTGGACGGCGATACGATCAGCTGCGATGACGCGGTCGTTCAGGTCGCGCAGCACTGCCTCCAAAAGGCCTGCCGCGAGATGCAGAATGAATTCCGGCAGACGACCAACCTCGTCGCGCTGGCCTATCCGGCCCGGTACAACCAGGCGCAGCGGAACCGGCTGATCGAGCTCATCGAGCAGACGGAAACAGAGGACGGGCAGCCATTCCGGGTGGTCGGCACGATCATGGAGCCGGCCGCCGCGTCGCTCTCCTACCTGTATGAAAACAGCGCAGGGGAAGGCGGAGATGCCGCGCCGGACCGGGAGGTCGCCGCGCTCGCTTTCGACGTCGGGGGCGGTACGTTCGACCTCAGCCTGCTCCGGCTGTATCCGGCCGGCAGGGAGCGGGCGGACGGCAGCCGGTACAACTACGAGATCCTGGACCGTGGCGGCATCCTGGATCTGGGCGGCAAGGATTTCGACAGAGTGCTCCTGGAGCTCCTGCTGTCCTCTCTCCGAAGCGATGCCGGCAGGCGGATGCGGGATGAGGTGCAGGAGCAGGTCGAGCGGATCAAGCGGCACCTCACGGATCATGACCGGGCATTCGCGCAGGTCTATGACGATGATGAAGAGGACTATGTCGACATCGAGGTGACCCGCCCGGCCTTTGAAGAAGCCTCCGCGGAGCTGATCGACCGGATGGTCCGCGAGACGGAGCGGTTCCTGCAGAGGAATGCGGCGGTTCTCCCGGACATCTTCCTGCTGACCGGCGGCGCCTGCCAGATGCCGATGATCCGCACGACGCTGGAGAAGAGCTTCCCGGCACTCAGCGACCGCATCACCGTCTACCGGCCGGAAAAGGCGATCGCCTATGGCGCGGCGCGGTTCGCGCTCGCGCAGGAGACCGTGCTGCAGCGCATCAACAGAGACATCGGTATCCGGTTCTACGAGAGCACGGAGGACAAGAAGGGCTTCATCTCGACCTACCTGAAAGCGGGCACGGAAATCCCGGGCAGCGGCGAAAAGGAGAGCCGCACGCTGTATGAAGGCCAGAAGGCTTCCCGGTTCCGGGTCTATGAGGCGACCACCGATCACCCGGACCCGCACGAGCCGGACCGGGATTACAAAAAAATCATGGAAGTCTACCTCAGATACGGTGAGGCGGTCCCGGTCGGGACGGACAGCCTGACCCGGCTGACGCTGGATGCCAAAGGGACGCTGTCCATCCGGGCCTGGGTGAGCTGGAGCGATGAGGTGCGTCCGGTCGAGAGCAGCGTCCGGCTGCTGAGCCTGAGTGCGGACGGGGAGTGTTAGGATCGGAGCAGACCGGCAGCCGTAAAGCCGGCAGAGGAGACAGGAGGAACAGGGATGATCATCAAGATCGAAGGACCGGATCCGGTCAGAGAAGAAACGAACCTCAAGGTGCGGACGGAGACCGACCCGGCGCCGGAGCGGAGCGGGCAGGAGGCGGCGGCGCCGGACGGACCGGAGTCTGAAGCGACCCGGGCAGCCCGGATGGCCGAATCCCGGGAGCGCGTTCGCGAGTATCTTGCAGCAGGTCAGAAGGCCTACCGGGCGGAGTGCGAGCGCAGCGTTCGGGAGACCCTCCGGCAGAACCGGGAGACGATGGGCGAAGCCGAGCGGCTGCACGATGAGATGTGCCGGAAGGCGAACGAAGTGCAGTACAGCTGGGCGGGCGCTCTGACGGACGCGGCCGACCAGCTGAACGCGGCCAGAGAAGACCTGTACCGGTTCTTCAACAACTGGAAGAAGTCCCTGTACCCCGCGGAATTCGAGCAGCTGGCCCGGAACTACGTGGACCTGTACCGCTTCGTCCGCGTCGAGCAGAACCTGACGGATGAAGTTCTGCTGGGCGGGTTCGCGGATGAGCTGACAGGCGGGGCCGCACTGCCGGCGCCTGTCGTCGAGCGGTTCCAGAAGCTCGACCGGGGAATGAAGGGTTTCCTGAACCGGTTTGAGCTGTCCTTGCAGTCCCTCGGGATGTACGCGTACTTCCCGGAGCCGGGCGTCCTGTATGAGGAGGGCTGGCATCGCACGGAGGGCGAGGAGCCGGCACGCGGGAGCGTCGTGGAGCACTGCATCCTGCCCGGAGTCGCGATGCACTACAATGACGGCGGAGACGCGGTGATCATCCCGGCGGTGGTCAGCGTCCGCGCGGAGAGGCCGTTCAGATAGCCCGGAGAACAGCCGGCAGAAGGGAGGACGGAAGATGCGCGGGGAACGAAAGGTCAGGATCCACAACATGGTCCTCCATACGAAGGTGCTCGGCCCGGGCATCCGCAGCGCGGTCTGGTTTCAGGGCTGCAAAAGGAGCTGTCCCGGCTGCATGTCGCCGGACTCCCGGCCTCTGACAGGCGGCCGCGAGGTGCCGGTCTCGGAGATCTCGGATGCGATCCTGGCGCTTCGGGACATTGAAGGCGTGACGATCAGCGGCGGAGAGCCGTTCCTGCAGGCGGAGGCCCTGTACGAGCTGTGCAGCCGGATCCGCGCGGCCTCCGGGCTCGGGATCATCCTCTACACCGGATACACGGTCGCAGAGCTGAGAGCCCTCCGCGACCCGAAGGTCGACGCGATCCTGAGCGGCCTCGCCGACCTCGTGATCGACGGGGAGTACGTCGAAGAACTGAACGACGGCAGGGGCATCCGCGGTTCGGCAAACCAGCAGCTGCATCACATCACCGGCCGGTATGCGGGCGATGAACGGCTGGAGGCGGATCCGGTCCGCAATGTCGAGGTGCACGTCGACCGGGAGGACCTCTTCCTCGTGGGCGTCCCGCGCCGGGAGCTGCTGGACCGGTGGTATACGGCCGTGGAGCGCGTGAACGGCGCGGAGGTGGAGAACCGGGACGACGTCCCGCCGGATCCGCCCGGCCGGATCCCGGAATGACGTAGCCAATCTCCCCCGGATTGTGATATAATGCGGTGAGGCTGTCCGGTGCGGGCAGCAGAGCCGAAGATCAGTCCGGGGAGAGCAGCATGATGAAATTTGGATCTGACGAATTCTTTGAATATCTGGGCCTGGGGCTGTGTGCCGATCCGTGGCCGGAGGATCTGACGGACACGGTCGTCAGGGTGCTCTACCGGGATCTGGAGTACTACAGGTCCGAGGGTTCCCGCTACAGGGACTATCTGGATGACGCGGACGAGGTGATCGACAACGTCGTGATCCGGGTCCTGACGCATCTGCCGGATATCTATCAGAAGTGCTGCAGCAGATCGGCCGGCGAGCGCAACGGATACCTGCTGCGCATGGTGGAGAACGAGTTCAAGTCGCTGATCCGCAGAAAGAAGCGGTCGCCGGAGCAGCCGGTCGGGTTTTCACGGGAAGAGGAGCCGGCGAGCGAGGACGAAGCGCTGTCCGGGATGGAGTACCGGAAGGGCGCGGCCCCGGACTTCCGGTTCGATGAAGCGCTCTTTTCGGACGAAGCGGACCGGCGCCTGCTGTTCCGCGTGACGGAGAAGATCTGCCGCCTGAAGACCGATCAGCCGGAGATTTTGCTGGCATTCCTGATGAACCGGTTTATCGCGGAATTCGAGCTGAGCCGCAGGAACGGCTCGCCGGAGATGGTGCAGGCGTACTTCAAAGACAAGACCCTGTTCGAAGCCAGGGATATGATCGTGGAGATCTACCGAAGGATGCTTTCCCCGGCAGAGATCCCGGGATCCGTCTTTAAAGGGCTGGATGAGAAGCTGGGGATGCCCGCGGGCTCCGGTCTGGTGGGTGACCGGCTCTTTGACCTCCGGGAAAAGCAGATCAAGGACGGTACGACCTGGATCAACCGGAAAATCGGCAAAAAGGAGGCCTTCAAGGAGGATGAGAAGCGATGAGCGACTGTCTCAGTTTTAAAGAATGTGAAGAGTTCATCTACCATAAAGGGCGCGTGACGCCGGACTATCTCCGGCTGGCTTCGCGCGTGCTCGAGCACATCCGGGGCTGCGAGGCGTGCAACGAGATGTACCGGACGATGCTGGAGGCGCACGACGCGGCGGAGGAGATCCTCGATCACGCGGAAAACGGGCTGACGGTCAAAGAGAAGGTGCTGCGCGCGCTCCGGAATTACCGGAATGCCTCCGAAGAGCTGCTGGAGGGCTGGTCCCGCAAGCTGGACGATCCGTCGCTGGAATTTCCGCTGCAGATCAAAAGCCGCCGGGAGATCGCCATGGAGGGCTACCGCGGGAAGATGGCCTTCAGCCATCCGGTCGTCGCGGGAACCTCAAAGGGGTACGGCGGGAACGTTTTCCGGATGG
>CAYLSR010000121.1:0-5436 GCA_964385855.1 uncultured Mogibacterium sp. | reverse complement strand
CTGACTTCAGTGCCTCGAACTGAAATGTCAGCACTTCAGCAGGCTTTTTTCGTGGCATCTGGATCTCGTATTCGAAATCGGCGGTCGCGAGCAGCCCGCGGATGACCGCGTCAAACCCGTTCCGGTTGACGTAGTCAGCCAGCAGCCCTTCGAAGTGATCGATCCGGACATTGCCGAGCGGTGCGGTCACCTCCCGGATGATATCGGTTCGTTCTTCGAGGCTGAGGAGCGGCGTCTTGGCCCGATTGAACAGGATCCCCACCGTGATTTCGTCAAACATGCCGGAAGCACGCTGGATGATGTTCAGATGACCGTTTGTGATGGGGTCGAAAGACCCTGCGTAAAGTGCCGTTCTAATCATAATGATCTCACCTTACCAAATATTTTAGCAAAATAAACAATTGGATGCAACAGTTTTAGGACCGGCAAAACACATCGATCCCGATCGTTCCGTACTTTTTCTGCCGGATTCGGACGAGTTCGCCATAGGTATCCGATAATTCATTATTGTAAAGATGCTCGGCAATGACGACGCCGTCCTCCGCAAGCAGCTCATTCCGGACGATCAGTTCCATCACTTCCTCATAATACCCGGAAGCATACGGCGGATCGACATAGATGATATCAAACGGCTGTTCCGCCGCGACGAGGCAACGACGAAAGTCTCCGCTCCGGACTTCCGAACAGTTATCGGCACCGCAGTTCCGGATATTTTCTTTGAGAATCTTCAGGTGCCCGCGGTCGAGTTCGTTAAAGACGCAGTGATCCGCTCCTCTCGACAGGAGTTCCAGCCCGATGGCGCCGGAACCGGCAAAAAGGTCCAGTACCCTTGCACCGGGGATGTGCTCATAAATCATGCTGCAGACCGCCTCCCGGACTTTTTCGGTCGTCGGGCGGATGTCGTCCGGCAGCAGGATTTTGCGGTATTTGTATTTTCCGGAATTGATTCTCATGGTCTCTCCTGTTCTGTTGTCATATTCCGCTCAACGCCCTATAATATATCGCTGTTGTCGGTCTCGCTCAGGCGGCGGATCCGTGCGCGCAGCTCCGGATGCATCGTGTCCGTCAGATGCGCGTCAACATCTTCGCTGACGATGCGCACCAGCTCTTCGTTCGCGAACAGCGAGATCAGATGATTCATGCCCTCGCCGTGCTGCATTGTCCCCATCAGATCGCCCGGTCCGCGGAGCCGGAAGTCTTCTTCGCTGATCTCAAAACCGTCCGAGATCTCTGTCAGCGCCTTCATCCGGGCGGCAGCGCTCTCCGAACGGCTGTAGTTGATGAGATAACAGTAGGACTGCAGGTCGTTCCTGCCGACCCGTCCGCGGAGCTGATGCAGCTGCGCCAGGCCGAAGCGGTCGCTGTTTTCGATCACGATCACCGTAGCGCCGGGCACATCGATCCCGACTTCGATCACGACCGTCGAGACGAGCACCTGCAGCTCACCGCGCGCGAAGGATTCCATGATCCGCTCTTTTTCCGCGCGATCCATCCTCCCGTGCAGCAGCCCGACCCGGAACTCCCGGAACATCCGCCGGATCTCCTCATAGAGCTTTTCCGCCGAAACCATCCCCGAATCCTCGGACTCCTCGATGCTCGGCGCGACGATATAGGCGAGATGTCCCTGCTCCAGCTCCTTCCGGACGGAGACATAGACGCGCTTTCGGCCGGATTCCTGCACGCACTGCGTGATGATCGGCCTGCGGGAAGCCGGCTTTGTCCGGATGACCGTGAAGTCCATATCCCCGAAGACCGTTGCCTGCAGCGTCCTCGGAATCGGGGTCGCCGACATGACGAGGACGTTCGGGACCGCGGATTTGCCGGTCAGGCTCTTGCGCTGGTTGACGCCGAACCGGTGCTGTTCATCCGTGATCAGCAGCCGGAGGTCCTTGAATTCAACGTCCTCCTGGATCAGCGCGTGCGTCCCGATCAGCAGATCCACTTCGCCTGACGCGAGGTCTTCCAGCAGCTGCCGGCGCTCCCGCACCTTCAGACCGCTGACGAGGAGTTCCGTCCTGAAACCGAACGGCTCCAGATCACGGGAGAGCTTTTCAAAGTGCTGCCGCGCGAGGATCTCCGTCGGCGCCATAAAAGCGCACTGTGCACCGGATGAGAGGACTCTGTAGATCGCGGCCTCCGCGACCACGGTCTTACCGCATCCGACGTCGCCCTGGATCAGCCGGTTCATCGGCAGCCGGGCGGTCAGATCTTCTTCGATATCCGCGACGGCCTGCTTCTGACCTTCCGTCAGCTCAAACGGAAGCGACGCGAGGAACGGACCGAGGTCAGCCGGCGGGATCGACGCGTCGCGCCCTTCCTCCAGCCTCCTTGCGCGGTTCTGGCGGATCGCCATGAGATAGATGTACAGCTGATCATACTGATCCCGGTATCTGGCGGCGCGATACGCGCCCGTCCCCGCCGGAAAGTGCAGGTTCCAAAGCATATACGCTTCATCGCAGAGGTTCCGCTCCCGCACGACCTCTTCCGGCAGCCACTCCTCGGTTTCGAGCCGGTCGAGCACCGTCCGGTTCCATCGGATCAGATCATTATTGCTCACGCCGGCGGCACACCGGTAGACCGGGAGGATCCCCTGCACATCCCGTTCGCTTCCCGGCGGATAGATCTCCGGCGTATTGAAGATGATCGCGCCGTTCCGGCGGTACATGCGGCCGAACAGGATATATTCCCTGTTGAGTTCCAGACTTTTGCCCAGATAAGGCATATTAAAAAAGGAAGCAAAAAACACGCCGTCCTTTTCGCGGAAAGTGCACTCCAGCACCGTGCGTCTGCCGCTCAGCGGCCGCAGATTCTTGCGGACCAGCATGCCGCTTGCCAGCTGATCGCTGCCATCCGTCAGCTGATGCAGATGGCGGACTTCCCGCTTATCTCTGTAGCGGAACGGATAATGCAGGACCAGATCCCGGACGGTTCGGATCCGCATCGCGCGCAGTTTCTCTTCCTTCTTACTTCCTATTCCCCTGATCCGCGTAACCGGATCGGACAGCGCGATCCTGTCACTCATGATGACGAACGATCTCCGTTTCCTCTGCGGATTCCTGCTTGTTTATGCTGCCCTTGACGTGGAGGATCTGCTCCGCCGGCATGTCCATGCTGAGGAGCGCAAAGTCCTGTTCGATCCCGTCGAAGAGCTTCTCTGCGGCGGCATGTACGTCATCTTCCGGCCGCACCAGCACGTAGATGCGAAGCAGGATTCTCGAATTCTTTTCGATGATCTCCACGGCGTTCGCGTAATCGTTAAATCCGGTGAAAAACCCCTTCCGGATCGGCCGCCCCTTACGGCTGCACGGCAGCAGAACGTCGTCCAGCCGCAGAAGACGATCGATGATCATCTTGCAAAGAACGCTGTTATTGACCGCGACGACGCCGTATTCGTTTCTGGTGATCATAGCCATAGCTGCTGGACTCCATTCTGATAATTGACCCGGACAGGCTCTACTTGAAAGTATAGCAGATTGACAAAAAAGAAAAAAGCCTTAAACGGAAGATCCCGTCCAAGGCGATCAATTGACTCTATCTGCTTAGATGGCACGGTTTACCTTGCCAGATCTCAGGCAACTGGTACAAACGTTAGCCTTTCTGACAGCACCGTTCTCGCTGACTCTGACAGTCTGGATGTTAGCGTTCCACTTTCTTCTGGAATGTCTGTTCGAGTGAGAAACCGTATTGCCGGAAGTCTGACCCTTACCGCAAATTTCGCATTTCCTGGACATCAGCCGCACCTCCTTACTGAACAAAATTAAACGTCAGCTTGACGCAAGGAAGATTATAGCACAACATCCGTTTAAAATGCAAGGATTTTTTTAATGTTTTCTCATCCGCTTTTTTACTATTTTCATCCCGTCCGTAAAAGAGTATAATGGCTAGAGATTTTATCATTCAGAAGGATGGAGATCATTCATGAAGCGACTCAAAACCAGGTATCTGTTACTCCTCGCGATCCCGGTCGTCCTGATCGCGGCCGTGCTCCTGTACAGATTCAGCCGGAATATCGTCAACGATCTCGTCGATGCTGAACTGCTGGATTCCGTGCGCGCGGAGCTCACAGAGCAGATTCCGGAAGGCGCGGACGCGGAAACGATACGGACAGGCCTCGAAGCCATCCTGACCGCCCATGGCGTGGAATTCAGCACGGACGACAGCAGCAACCTCATCGTTCGCCGCAAAGCCTCGGAAGGCAGCGAAGGCGCGCGTACCACGGTTTACTGTGTCAACATTGAATCCGGCTCCTTCCCGAAGGATCTCACCGCCGTCTCTACCGCCCTGTATATGGCTGCCTGCGGACAAGAAGGCCCTGCGTACACGATAGCCTTCCTCAATAATGAAGACAACCTCATGGCCGGCGCAAAAGGCATCCGCGCTTCGCTCTTCCCGCAGGATGCGTGGATCATCTGCCTGAGCGGCGGATCTTTCGGGCTGTCGACGGACTCGTTCGCCTCCATGAACACCCGATTCCTGATCCCTTATGAGGAATCGGACCGCGTGTGTGATACCGGCATCCGCATCAAGATCGGCGGCATCACCGCCGGGATCCCCGGCCCTTCGATCTCGGATCAGCCGAACCCGATCACGCAGCTGTCCGGCATCATGACCAGACTCAAGACCAAATCCATCCGCTATCAGATCGCGGACATCCATATGGAAAACAGCGGCAACCTGTATCCGACCGACATCGAGATCACCCTGCTCGTCAACTCCTATTCTCTGCAGAACGTCACGAAATATCTCGACAAGCGCGCGGAGGATTTTACTGAAAAATACAGCAAAAACCACCCGGAAATCTCCTACATTTATGAAGTGATCGAAGATACGGAAACCCTGCCGGACAAGGCCTACGACGATCAGACGACCGATTCGCTCATGAACCTGCTCTACACGGTCAAGAACGGTACCTACCGCTTCAAGGAGGGCGAAGCGCCGGAAGGCTACAAGGAAAAAGAGATCTACGCGGTCAACTGTCTCGAAGAGCTTCGCGTCAACGATGACGATCTGGAATGCCGCCTTTACTCCGAAGCCTTAAACAGCCTCTATCTCGATCAGATCATCGCCGACAACGCCGCAGCGGCAGAACTGTCCGACGCGGTCTCCTCTGCTTACAATATCGCGCCGGAATTCAAAAACGGCGGCAGCATCCTGGCAGAGCGGTTCACCTTCCTGTACCCTGCGGTCAATGAGCTTTCCGCGAAGAGTTCGATCGTACCGCTGGAATACGACACCGGATCGACCTGTTGCTCCTACCTGGCATCCAAGGGCAAAGACACCGACGCAATCCACCTGTCGGTCGACGAAAACAGCCAGTATTATGTGATCAACACGTTCCTCAATATGATGCCGGCACAAGATTAAGTATTGTACAACCTTAAAAGCCTCTATATCTATTGTCAAAAGTATGTTATAATAAATTGTTAAACATGCACC
>CAYLSR010000120.1:0-5443 GCA_964385855.1 uncultured Mogibacterium sp. | reverse complement strand
ATTAATATTGAAGGAAAAAACTTAACTAAATGACATTGGAACCGTCCCCTTGTCAGCTTTTGTCTGTTGAATTCCGAAGAACATCATGATACTATGGTGCAAAGTTGTATGTGAAAAAAGAGGGGAAAAAGGATGGCGATTTACAACAACACAAATGGCAAATTGGGCTTCGGCCTGATGCGCCTGCCGAAGAAGGGCGAGGAGTTCGATCTGGAGCAGATCAATGCGATGGTGGACCGGTTTATGGAAGCGGGGTTCACATACTTCGACACCGCCTGGGCCTACGAATGGTCGGAAGAGGCCATGCGCAAATCGCTGGTCGAGCGCTACCCGAGGGAGTCTTATCAGGTCGCGACGAAGCTGTCCGCCTGGATCCGGTGCGAGACGCGCGAAGACGCGATGCACCAGTTCGACGTCTCGCTCGAGCGAAGCGGATTGGAATACTTTGACTACTACCTGCTGCACAACCTCGGCATGCCGAGGTCGGAGTACTACGACCGGTTCGATCTCTGGTCCTTCGTGCAGGAGCTGAAGGCCGAGGGCAAGGCCCGCCACATCGGCATCTCCTATCACGGACAGGCGGATGAACTGGAGCAGATTCTGGACGCGCATCCGGAGATCGAGTTCGTCCAGATCCAGCTGAACTATGCGGACATGGAGAACGACAACATCCAGTCCCGGAAGAATTATGAATTGATCACCGCCCGCGGGATCCCGGTCATCGTGATGGAGCCGGTCAAAGGCGGACTCCTGGCCGCGCCGCCGGCACAGGTGGAGGAGATCTTCCGCGCAGCGGAGCCGGAGACCTCGCCGGCCGTCTGGGCGCTGCGGTTTGCCGCGGATCTGGACAACGTCCTGATCGTCCTGTCCGGCATGAGCAGCCTGGAGCAGATGGAGGACAACCTCAAGGCGCTGAAGGGCTTCCGCAAGCTTACGCCTGCGCAGGCGGAGACACTCCGCGAGGCGAGGGAAGCCCTTGCGAGCATCCCGCTGATCCCGTGCACGAGCTGCAATTACTGCGCGAAGGTCTGCCCGATGAACATCGGCGTCTCCGGCACCCTGACCGCGATGAACTACCTGACCATCTACGGCAACCTGGAGTACGCGAAGGGGCAGGAGGGCTGGCTCGTCGTGCGCCACGGCAAAGCCCGCGCGAACGAATGCATCGAGTGCGGTGCCTGCGAGGAAGCCTGTCCGCAACACATCGAGATCCGCGCAGAGCTCCGCAGGGCGGTGGAGGCGCTGGGAATCTGAAAAACATGACAAAAGAACCGTCCCCATGTCATACTTGTCATACAACAGAGGGCCTGTCCCTCTGTTTTTTTGAATTTAAACGTTCTTGACACGGTAAGTGAACTGTGTTAATATACGGTTAGTCTTAATTAACCATCTTAGGAGTCCGCATGCCACGGGACAAAACCGCAAATCACATCAAACTCATGGCTGCCGCGAAGGAAGAGTTCCTTGCGTACGGATACGAGAAGGCTTCCATGCGGTCCATCGGCGATCGCTGCGGACTGACCGCGGCAGGGATCTACCGCCACTGCAGGAACAAGGCGGATCTTTTCGACCAGCTGGTCGCGCCTGCTGTGGACCTGCTGAAAGCATGGCAGGAGGATCATGCCCGAAGATATATGGACGCGGCCCGGTCCGAGGGGGAAATACGCTGGCAGGACTCCTGGATCGACATGTTCCGGGAAGTCGTCTATCCGAACATGGACGAATACCATTTGCTCACGGCAAAGTCGCAGGGCTCCGGTTACAGCAACTTCCTCCATGACTTCACGGAAGAAAGCCAGCGGGCCTTCTGGGAATACCTTCCCGCGATCCGGGCAAAGGGGTATCCGGTCCGGGAGATCAGCTACGGTGAACTGCATCTGCTGCTTACCGCTTACGCCACGGCTCTGTTCGAGCCGGTCATTCACAACTATCCGCAGGGCGAGGCGCTCCGCTGCCTGGAGACGATAGAAGTCTTCTTCCTGCCGGGATGGAAGAATCTGCTGGGCTTTTAAGCCCGGCTGAATAAGATGATCACATCGCCTACCTTTCAGCTCGAGGGTAGGCGATGGGTTTAAATAATAGTTAGTTAACACTAACTAAAGTTTGTTAGCTAACGAAAGGAAGGGAACTGTCAATGAAAGAAAAGAAACAAAGCGACCTGTCCGTGCTGCTTGGCTATGCCGGCAGCTACAAGGGGCTGACCTTTCTGGGGCTCGGTCTTTCGGCGGTGGCAATGATCCTCGGGATGCTGCCGTACATCTGCATCTGGCTGGCGGCGCGCGACCTGATCGCAGTGGCGCCGGACTGGGCTTCCGCCACCGGGATCTCACGCTACGGCTGGATGGCGTTCATCTTCGCCTTCGCGGGGATCCTCGTCTACTTCGCCGCGCTGATGTGCACGCACCTTGCGGCTTTTCGCACGGCGAGCAACATCCGCAAGGAGGGGATGGATCATCTGATGAAGGCGCCGCTCGGGTTCTTCGACTCCAATGCCTCGGGACTGCTCCGAAACCGTCTGGACGGTGCCTCGGCGGAAACGGAGACCCTGCTGGCGCACAACCTCGCCGACATCGTGGGAAGCATCGCCATGCTGCTGGCGACGGTCGTGCTGATGTTCGTGTTCGACTGGCGCATGGGCGCGGCGTGCCTGCTGGCGGCTGTGGTGTCCATCGCTGCGATGTTCTCGATGATGGGCGGCAAGAACGCGAAGCTCATGGCAGAATACCAGGCTGCGCAGGATGTGATGAGCAAGGCGGGAACGGAATACGTGCGCGGGATCCCGGTCGTGAAGGTCTTCCAGCAGACGGTGTATTCCTTCCGCGCCTTCAAGCAGGCCATCGAGGATTACAGCGCCAAGGCGGAGCATTATCAGGCGGATGTCTGCAAGGTGCCGCAGGCCATCAATCTCACCGCGACCGAGGGCGCTTTCGTGTTCCTCGTCCCCGTGGCGCTGCTGATCGCCCCGGGTGCGCTGAAGAACGGCAATTTCGCGGGTTTCCTGACGGATTTTGCCTTCTATGCGGTCTTCTCCGCCATCATCTCGACGGCGCTGGCGCGCGTGATGTTCGCGGCGAGCGGCATGATGCTGGCGAGCACCGCGCTGGGCCGCATCAACCAGGTCATGAGCGCGCCGACGATGGAGATCACCGACCATCCGGTCGCGCCGAAGGATAATACCGTAGAATTCAAAGATGTGAGCTTCACCTACGACGGGGCGGAGCTGCCGGCGCTGGATCATGTTTCCTTCTGGGCAGAACCTGGGCAGACCGTGGCTTTGGTCGGCCCTTCCGGCGGAGGCAAGACGACGGCTGCAAGCCTCATCCCGCGCTTCTGGGATGTCACTTCCGGCGTCGTCGAAGTCGGCGGTGTGGACGTCCGGCAGACCGATCCCCATGTGCTGATGGATCAGGTGGCCTTCGTGTTCCAGAACACGCATCTGTTCAAGGCGTCGATTCTGGAAAACGTGCGGGCATCCAGACCGGAAGCTTCCCGCGAAGAGGTGCTGGCGGCGCTTTCCGCCGCGCAGTGCGACGACATCATCCGGAAACTGCCGGATGGGATCGAAACGAAGATCGGCACGGAAGGCACCTACCTGTCCGGAGGGGAGCAGCAGCGCGTGGCGCTGGCTCGCGCGATCCTGAAGGACGCGCCGATCGTGGTGCTGGATGAGGCTACGGCCTTCGCCGATCCGGAAAACGAGGCGCTGATCCAGAAGGCCTTCTCCAAACTGACGAAAGGCCGCACGGTCATCATGATCGCGCACCGGCTTTCGACGGTCACAGGCGCGGATAAGATCGTCGTTCTGGATGCCGGCCGGGTGGCAGAGCAGGGCACACACGATGAGCTGCTCGCGTCCGGTGGGTTGTATGCCCGCATGTGGGCGGATTACCAGAAGGCCGTCCGGTGGAAGATCTCCGGCGAAAAGGAGGTGAACTGAGATGTTCGGACCAAAATTTCAACGAAAATTCGCCCTCACGGAGCAGGGCGCCCATAATACGAAGGTGGGCACAATCTGGACGGTCATCGTCAATCTGGTCGTCATGGGCGGTATGGGGATCCTCTACCTCATGATGAAAGGATTCACCGGCACGCTGACGGAAGGCAAGCCGCTTCCGGGCGCGCTCACCCTGCTGCTTCTGGTCCTCGGATTCCTGATTTTGTCCTTCTGCACACATCTGCAGCAGTACAAGGCCACCTACGGCCTCGTCTACGGCGAAGTGAAGAACGTCCGGATTGCTCTGGTCGAGCGGCTCCGGAAGCTGCCGCTCGGATACTTCGGCAAGCGCGACCTCGCGGACCTGACCGAAACGATCATGGGAGACGTCAACCGGCTGGAGCACGTCTGGTCGCACTGCCTGGGCTATCTGTACGGCTCCTACATCTCCACGGCGATCATCGCCGTGATGCTTCTCGCGTACAACTGGAAGCTGGCGCTGGCCTGCCTCTGGGGCGTGCCGGTGGCGTTCCTCCTCCTGTTTGGGAGCCGGAAGTCCTCCGCGCGCAATTCCGAAGACACCAAGATGGCCGCCGTGCAGGTGGCCGACGGCATCCAGGAGACGCTCGAGAACATCCGGGAAATCCGGGCGACCAATCAGGAAGACCGCTTCCTGAAGGTGATCTATGACAAGATCGACCTGCACGAGTCGAAGATGGTGCACACGGAACTGACCAACGGCATCTTTGTCAACGCGGCCAGCGTGATCATGCGCCTCGGCGTGGCGACGACCATCCTGGCGGGGACGAACATGATCCTCTCC
Organism: uncultured Mogibacterium sp.; assembly: GCA_964385855.1. Taxonomy (GTDB): domain Bacteria; phylum Bacillota; class Clostridia; order Peptostreptococcales; family Anaerovoracaceae; genus CAYLSR01. The sequence goes on along the minus strand of CAYLSR010000120.1, from coordinate 686 downwards.
GGGGAAATCGACTTCATGGTGTTCTTCATGTTCCTGCTGGTGATCACCCGCATCTACGCGCCGTTTGATCAGGCGCTCGCGCTGATCGCCGAGATGTTCCTTTCGCAGGTCTCCGCCGACCGCCTGATGGAGATCCACGACGCAAAGGCGGCGGAGGGCAGCGAGCAGTTCAGCCCGAAGGGGCACGATATCGTCTTCGAGAACGTGGGCTTTGCCTACGATGATGAGCAGGTGCTGAAAGGCGTGAGCTTTACCGCCAGAGAAGGCGAGGTGACGGCCCTGGTCGGCCCTTCGGGTTCCGGCAAGAGCACCTGCGCGAGGCTTGCGGCCAGACTCTGGGATGTCGACAGCGGTACGATCCGGGTCGGCGGCGTGAACATCGCGGAGATCGAGCCTGAAACGCTTTTGACGGACTACTCGATGGTGTTCCAGGATGTGGTCCTGTTTGATGATACGGTGATGGAAAACATCCGGCTCGGCAAGCACGGCGCGACGGACGAGGAGGTCCGGGCGGCAGCGAAGGCGGCCAACTGCGACGAATTCGTCGAGAAGCTGCCGCAGGGTTACGATACCCCGATCGGGGAGAACGGCGCCCGGCCGAAGATCCTCGTCTCCGGCGGCCGCGGTGTCGGCAGCGCAGAGAATTTTGCGATCCTCGACGAACTGGCGAAAGCGCTGCACGCTAC
>CAYLSR010000119.1:0-5447 GCA_964385855.1 uncultured Mogibacterium sp. | reverse complement strand
AAGACACCGTCATCGACGTCGGCGGCGTACGGATCGGCGGCAGACACTTTGCCGTGATCGCCGGGCCGTGCTCCGTCGAGTCCGAAGAGCAGATCATCGGGATCGCCCGGCGGGTCAAGGCCGCGGGCGCGACGCTGCTGAGGGGCGGCGCGTTCAAGCCGAGGACGTCGCCGTACGCGTTCCAGGGGATGAAAGCCGACGGGATCGAACTCCTCCTGAAAGCCAAGGAAGCGACCGGGCTGCCGATCGTGACGGAGATCATGAACGAGAACCATCTGCCGCTCTTCGAGGAGGTCGATATCATCCAGGTGGGCGCCCGCAACATGCAGAATTTTGAGCTCCTCAAGGCGCTCGGGCGCCTGCGTAAGCCGATCCTCCTGAAGCGCGGGCTCGCCAACACGCTGCAGGAGCTCCTCATGAGCGCGGAGTACATCATGGCGGGCGGAAACGATCAGATCCTTCTGTGCGAACGGGGGATCCGGACGTTTGAACCGTATACGCGCAACACGCTGGACATCTCCGCGGTCCCGGCGCTTCACGTGCTGTCTCATCTGCCGGTCGTCGTCGATCCGAGCCACGCGACGGGGATCTCGTCGATGGTCGAACCGATGGCGCTCGCATCGGCAGCCTGCAGCGCGGACGCCATCATGATCGAAGTGCACAACGATCCGCCGCACGCGCTCTCGGACGGGCCGCAGTCGCTGACGCCGGATCAGTTCGATCAGGTCATGGAAAAGATCCGCCGGGTGCGCGCAGCAGCCGGCCCGGAGGTGGAATGAGATGAAACTGGAACACATCGGGACGCTGCTTCAGGAAATCCAGCCCTCCGGGGCAGTCGCAGTCGTGACGGACAGCAACGTCGCTCCGCTCTATCTGGACCGGTGCAGGGACTCCCTTGAGGAGGCCGGGTACCGGGTTTTCGCCCGCGTCGTGCCGGCCGGCGAGGAGAGCAAGAGCGGCGCCTCTTACCTGTCGCTCCTGAGCTTTCTGGCGGGGATCCCGCTGACGCGGAGCGACGGGGTCGTCGCGCTCGGCGGCGGGATGATCGGCGATCTGGCGGGCTTCGCGGCCGCGACCTATCTGCGCGGGATCAACGTCTATCAGGTCCCTACGACGCTTCTCGCGGCCGTGGATTCCTCGGTCGGCGGCAAGACCGGGATCGATCTGCCCGAGGGCAAGAATCTGGCCGGCGCGTTTCACCAGCCGGCATTGATCCTGCAGGATCCTTCGCTGCTCGAAACGCTGCCGGAGGATGTTTACCGCCAGGGGATGGCGGAAGTGATCAAATACGGTGTGATCGAGGACGCGAAGTTCTTTGCGCGCCTGACGGATCCCGCCTGGGTACGGGCGCACCCGGAGGAAGTCATCCGGCGCTGTGTCGAGATCAAAAGGTGTTATGTCGAACAGGACGAGCGCGACCGCGGCGTCCGGCACGCGCTGAATTTCGGGCATACAATCGGCCATGCGGTCGAACAGCTGTCCGGTTACCGGGTGAGCCACGGTGATGCCGTGGCGAAGGGGATGCTGCGGATCGCGCAGATCTCCGCGGCGCAGAACTGGTGCACCGCGGATGTACCGCAGGAGATCGGCAGGATGCTCGCGCGCTACGGATTTGACACGGAGATCCCGTATGACGCGGAGCAGCTCTTCGAAGCGCTGTCGCAGGACAAGAAGCGGACCGGCGAGGTGATCCGGCTCGTGACGCCCGTAGCGATCGGCCGGTACCGGATCCGCCCGCTGCCGATGGAAGAGCTGAGGAGGATCTTATGAAGACGATCGAGATCCCGTCCTCCAAATCAGACGTCCACCGCGCGATGATTGCCGCGTGCCTGGCGGAGGAACCGTGTCGGATCCTGTATTCAGGCACCTCCTCGGACATCGAAGCGACAGAGCGGTGCGTGCGGGAGATCCGGCGGGCAAGGCAGGAAGCCGGCAGGGAGGCGGTGCTGCCCTGCGGCGAGAGCGGTTCAACGCTTCGGTTCCTGCTTCCGGTCGCCGGGGCCTTGGGACTGCAGGGGCGGTTCCTGCTGTCCGGAAGGCTGCCGGACCGTCCGCACGGCCCGCTCCTTCTGGCGCTGGAACATCACGGGATGCAGATTTCGAAGGAGGGCCGGGAGGGGCTTCGCTTCGGGGGACAGCTCCTGTCCGGCACCTTTCGGTTGCCGGGAGATGTCTCCTCGCAGTTCGTCAGCGGACTTTTGTTCGCGCTGCCGCTGCTGAAGGAGGACAGCGTGATTCGGGTGACCCGGCCGGTGCAGTCGGAGCACTACATCCGGATGACGGTGCAGGTGATCGGCCGGTTCGGGATCCGGGTGATCCGCGAGGAGACTCCGGAGGAAGTCCTCTATCGCGTCCTCGGCGGGCAACGCTACAGGAGCCCGGATGTCTATCCGGCGGAGGGAGACTGGTCTAGCGCGGCGTTCTGGCTCGCTGCCGGCGTCCTCGGCCCGGAAGCGGTGCAGGTCGCCGGTCTGCGGCAGGACTCTCTGCAGGGAGACCGCGAAATCGTCCGGCTTCTGCAGGCGTTCGGCGCGGAAATCGAAGCCGCGGGAGAGACCGTCACGGCGCATCCGGCGACAGGCGGACTTCGGGGCATCACGATCGATGCCGGGCAGATCCCGGACCTCGTGCCGGTGCTGGCGCTGGTCGGCGTGCTGGCGGAAGAGGAGACGAGGATCGTCAACGCCGCGAGGCTTCGGATGAAGGAGAGCGACCGCCTCCGGGCGACCGCGGAGACGCTGAACGCACTCGGAGCGGAGGTCGCGGAAGGCCCCGATCGGCTGGAGATTCGCGGAGTCCGGCAGCTGATGGGCGGTACCGTCAGCAGCTTCGGAGATCACCGGATCGCCATGATGGCGGCCGTCGCCTCGCTCAGATCAGAAAAAACAGTACAGTTGCACGGTTCGGAGGCCGTCCGGAAATCCTATCCGGAATTTTTCGGCGTTCTGGACGCGCAGGGATTGGGATATAATCTGGAAAGGGATTGAAGAATGTTACAGCAGTATCGCGAACAGATCGATAAAATCAACGAAGAACTCATCCGTCTGCTCGAAGAGCGCATGCACGTCTCCGAACAGATCGCCGAATACAAGGCGGCGAACGGGATGCGGATCGTGGATCCGGTGCGGGAGCATCAGCTCCTGGAGGAGGTGACAGAAACGTCCGATCCGGAATTCGCGTATTACAACCGCATGATCTTCAGCACGCTGATGGAGATGAGCGCGGACCATCAGCGCAAGGTCACAGGGCAGGAGCCCGGGATCGTGGAAGAGATCCGCAGCGCGCTCAGCAACACCGCGCACATCTTTCCGGAGTACGCGACGGTTGCGTGCCAGGGCGTTCAGGGTGCGTATTCGCAGGAGGCGGCGGAGAAATTCTTTAAGATGCCGAAGATCGTCTTTACCAAGAACTTCCGGGGGGTCTTCGCCGCGGTCCAAAGCGGGTTGTGCCGCTACGGCGTGCTGCCGATCGAAAACAGCACCGCCGGGTCGGTCAATCAGGTCTATGATCTGTTGGCGGAGTACGACTTCCATATCGTCAAGAGCATCCGCATCCGGATCGACCACTGCCTGCTGGTAAATGCAGGCGTCCGAAGAGAGGAGGTCCGGGAGATCCTCTCCCACGAACAGGCGCTGGCGCAGTGCGAGGAGTATCTGCGGCGGGAGTTTCCGGCGGCAAAGATCGTCGCCTGCGAGAATACCGCGGAAGCGGCTAGACAGGTCGCGGCTTCCGGACGCAGGGACCTGGCCGCGCTGGGTTCTGCCGTGAACGGACGGGTCTACGGGCTGGACTGCCTCGAAAAGTCCGTGCAGGACAGCGACAACAATTACACCCGGTTCATCTGCATCACGAAGCCGCTGGAAATCTATCCGGGCGCGAACAAAACGAGCTTCCTCTGCGTGACCAACCACACGCCGGGGTCGCTGTACCGCGTGCTGGCGTGCTTCAACAGCCTCGGCATCAACATCCTCAAGCTCGAATCGCGGCCGATCCCGGGGAGCGATTTTGACTTCCGGTTCTACTTCGACATCGAAGAGTCCGTCTATACGGAGCAGTTCGTCCGGGCGATGAGCCAGATCAGCGATCACTGCAAGGAATTCCGGTACTTCGGCAGCTATATCGAGCTCTGACCGGTCCTCCTTCACCGGGCAGGGGAGACATCAGAAGAACAGGCAATGATAAAACCGCCGTCCGGGATGTGCCGGACGGCGGTTTTGCGGCATTTTCAGGATTTCAGGCATCACCGGTTGACGTCGAGGACCGCGATGGAAAAGAGCTTGACGTGTCCCGACAGGTACACCTTGTCTCCTTCATAGCGGCACTGCAGATAGCCGCCGCGCGGAGAAGCCTGATAGGAGAGCAGCTCCTTTTTGCCGAGCTTCTCCGCCCAGTAAGGGATGACGTGGCAATGGCCGACGCAGCAGATCGGATCTTCCAGACCGAACAGTCCGGACGAGAAGCTCCGGACGACGCAGTCCGTCTCAGTCCCGCGCGCCGTGATGTGGACGAGCAGCCCGCCGAGTTTGCGAATGTGCTTGTAGTCCGGCGTGCAGTTCCGGACGGCTTCTTCATCCTTGAGGACGAGGACGAGGTCCTGCCCCTGATAGGCTTCCTCCGGGATGACCCCCATCGCGAAGACCATGTCCGTCGTCAGCTCGACCGGTTTCATCGGATAGACCGGGAGCTCTACGGTGTACAGATCCCCGTCGCGGGTGACGCGCACTTCGCCGCTGCTCGTGTGGAAGGTCAGTTCCGTCGCGTCGAGGTCGAAGTTGTCGACGATCACGAAAGCCGCTGCCAGCGCGGCATCGCCGCACAGATCCAGTTCGCCCTCAGGCGTATACCAGCGGAGATAATAGCTGTCCTTTTCCTTGACAGCGAAAACCGTCTCGACGACGTTGTTTTCGCAGGCGATGAGCCGCATCAGCTCTTCATTCAGCCATTCGTCCAGGATGCAGACGGCGACCGGATTCCCTTTGAAGAGCGTATCCGTAAAAGTGTTCACCAAATACTGACGCATATGTTTGATCTCCTTATAGTTACCCTGTAAATCTCCCTCTCTAATATTTTATACTCTTTTGTGAGACTCTACAAGTGTTTTTTAAGGGTGGGGGTGTGACAGGGGGACGGTTCTTTTTTCATGTTTTGTCCCGGATTTCAGGCGTGGTACCGAAGGCATAAAAAAATGGTACCGTACCGGATTCTACGGCCTTCGGTACCAATTGACGCGGCAAAACAGGGATTGGAAGCCCTTCTGGCATCGGAAATTGCCGGCTTAAATGAGTTTTTGGTACCGGAGCTCCTGAAATCCGGTACTGTACCGAATAATCAGGCTTTCGGTACCACGAGGGTCCCGGGCGGTTCCGGAGCCTCCCCGATCGTCTGCAAAAGCTGACAAAAGAACCGTCCCAATGTCATTTAGTTAGGAACAATTTTAGCATATCCAT
>CAYLSR010000118.1:0-5498 GCA_964385855.1 uncultured Mogibacterium sp. | reverse complement strand
GCAGATCGGCTACATGATGATCATCTACATCGCGGGTTTACAGAATGTACCGGATGATATCCTCGAAGCCGCGGCGATCGACGGCGCGAATCCGAAGCAGACGTTCTTCAAGGTCAAGCTGCCGATGATCATGCCGTCCATCACCATCTGCGTGTTCCTGACGCTGACCAACTCGTTCAAGCTGTTCGACCAGAACCTGGCTTTGACGGCCGGCGCGCCGAAGCACGCGACAGAAATGCTGGCGCTCAACATCTACAACACGTTCTACGCCCGTTCCGGCATGCAGTGGAAGGGCTATGGGCAGAGCAAGGCGGTGCTGTTCTGCATCCTGGTCATCGCCATCTCGCTGTTCCAGCTCCGCGCGACGCGTTCTAAGGAGGTGCAGGCATGATGAAGGAAAAGAAGAGCTCATTGTCGGATAAGATCTGGGTCGTCCTGCTGTCGATCCTGGCGATCGCCTATGTGTACCCGATCTTCATGATCCTGATCAACTCTCTCAAGCAAGAGAGGGCAATCGGTACGAACAACATCTTCCAGCTCCCGACGTCGGAGACGTTCGCGGGCCTTGTCAACTATGTCAACGCGCTCGGCGCGCAGGGATTTGCTCGAAGCCTGGGCTTCAGTATCCTGATCACGATCACATCGGTCGCGGCAATCCTGATCTGCTGCTCGATGTGCGCCTGGTACATCACGAGAGTCCAGACGAAGTTCTCGCAGGCACTGTATTATCTGTTCGTCTTCTCGATGGTCGTGCCGTTCCAGATGGTCATGTTCACGCTCTCGCAGACGGCGGATATGCTCAACCTCAATAAACCGTGGAATATCTGGGTGATCTACCTGGGATTCGGCGCGGGCCTTGCGGTTTTCATGTTCGCGGGCTTCATGAAGTCCATCCCGCTGGAGATCGAAGAAGCGTCCACGATCGACGGGTGCAACCCGATCCAGACGTTCTTCCTCGTCGTGTTCCCGATTCTCAAGCCGACGCTCGTCTCGGTCGGGATCCTGGAAGCGATGTGGGTCTGGAACGACTACCTGCTCCCGGTATTGGTCCTCGACATCAAGACCTACAAGACGATCCCGATGCTGATCCAGTACTTCCGCGGAAGCTACGGCAAGGTCGAGATGGGCCCGATGATGGCCAGCATCATGATGACGATCATCCCGATCGTAATCGTATACCTGCTCGGACAGAAGCAGATCATCAAGGGCGTCGCCGCAGGAGCCGTCAAAGGCTAAACAAAGGCGGGAACTGAGATGACTACGATCAAAGATATTGCAAGAGAATCCGGCTATTCGACCGGCACTGTTTCCAGAGCCCTGAACGGGAGCGGCGGCGTCTCCGAAAAGGCGATAAAGCGCATCATGGAAGTGGTGGACCGGTACGATTTCAGGCTGAATGAAAACGCCAAGTTTCTCAAGCAGCGTTCCCTCAAGGGAATCGCGGTCCTGATCAAGGGGACGTACAACATGCTGTTCGCCTCTCTGACGGAGCTCATCCAGAAGAGGATCGAAGAAGCAGGCTACGAGTGTTCCATCTACTATCTCAGTGAAGACGATCACGAAGTCACGGTCGCGCATCGCATCGCCCTGGAGCGCAAGCCGGAGGCGATCCTGTTCCTCGGCTGCAACCTGCAATACTTTAAAGAAGGCTTCAGCGGGATCGATATCCCGTGCCTGATGGTCACGAATGACGGTTCGGATCTCGGGTATGACAACCTGTCCAGCGTCAGCACGGATGACCGGATGGCGGCGGAGTACATCATCGATTACCTCGTCAGCCGGGGCCATACGCGGATCGGGATCGTCGGCGGCGATCCCGCGACCTCCGCGGCGTCGGATTTTCGCTATCAGGGCTGCCGCCGGGCGTTTGAAAAGCACGGCCTGAGCTTCGACCCGTCCGTCCAGTTCGAAAAGGGCTACTTTACGCTGGACGAGGGCTACAACGGGGCTGCCAGATTGTTTAGAAAGATGCCGGACGTGACCGCGATCTTCGCGATGAGCGATATCACGGCGATCGGCGTGATCCGGGCAGCGTCCGACCGGGGCCTTCGTGTTCCGGACGACCTGTCCGTCATCGGGTTTGACGGGGTCGACATCGCGGATTACCTCGTTCCGAGGCTGACGACGATCCGGCAGAACCGTGAGGTGATCGTCTCCAAAAGTCTGGAGATCCTCCGGGAGATGATCCGGCATGACGCGACCTCCGTCCATGCGATGGTCCCGTTTACGCTGATCAGCGGAAACAGCGTCAGGCAGCTCTGACATCACGAGGTTTCATCAACGAAAGAAGGTCGATCTTCTTGAAAAACAGCGGTGTTTTATTACACATTTCATCTCTGCCGTCCCCGTGGGGGATCGGCACGCTCGGGAAGGCGGCGAGGGACTTCATCGATTTTCTCGCCGCCGCCGGGCAGCAATACTGGCAGATCCTCCCGATCTGCCCGACGGGCTACGGCGATTCACCGTATCAGTCGTTCGCGTCTTTCGCCGGCAACCCGTATTTCATCGATCTCGACAGTCTCTGCGCGGACGGGCTGCTTCGCCCGGAAGAGTACCGGCAGATCCACTGGGGGAGCGATCCGGAGCGTGCGGATTACGGGCTCCTGTACCGGGAGCGGACCGGAGTGCTGCGGATCGCGGCCCGCCGGTTCCTGCAGGACCCGGGCGAGGAGTTTCGGGACTTCTGCAGCAGGAATTCTTTCTGGCTGGAAGATTACGCGCTGTTCATGACGATCAAGGAGCACCACGGGAACGTCGCATGGACGGACTGGCCGGAGGACTACCGGACCCGGGAAGCGTCTGCGCTGGCGGCCTTCCGCAAGGAGCATGAGCAGGAGCTCCTCCTCTGGAAAGTCCAGCAGTTCCTGTTCTTCGAGCAGTGGTACGGGGTCCTTCAGTATGCGGAGAAAAAAGGGATCCGGATCATCGGGGACATCCCGATTTACGTCTCTTTGGACAGCGCGGATGTCTGGGCGCATCCCGAACTGTTTCAGCTGGACGGGGAGCTGGTCCCGGAGGAGATTTCGGGCTGTCCGCCGGACGGTTTCTCCGAAACCGGTCAGGTGTGGGGCAACCCGCTCTTCGACTGGGAGCGCATGAAGGAGGACGGCTACGCGTGGTGGACGCAGCGGATCCGGTATCTGTCGGAGATCTACCACGTCATCCGGATCGATCACTTCCGGGGTTTCGAGTCCTACTTCGCGATTCCGTACGGAGATGACAGCGCGGCGAACGGCGTGTGGCGGAAGGGCCCGGGCCTGGACTTCTTCCGGACGGTGGAATCGGTGACCGGCAAGTTGCCGATCATCGCGGAGAACCTGGGATTCCTCACGCCGACCGTGGAAGAACTTCTGCAGGAGACCGGGTATCCCGGCATGAAGGTGCTCGAAATGGCGTTCGATCACAGGGATCCCGCCGGATCGGAGTACCTCCCGGAAAACTACGATGAACACTGCGTCGCGTACATCGGGACGCACGACAACGATACCGCCGCAGGCTGGCTGAGAAACGGTCCGCCGGAGGATGTCCGGGAGGCGGTCCGCTACCTCGGGCTGACGGATCCGGAGGCATACAACTGGGAGATGATGAGGGCCCTGTGGCAGTCCGCGGCGGGGATCACCATCGTTCAGGCGCAGGATCTCCTCGGGCTCGGGAGCGAGGCGCGCATGAATACGCCGTCCGTCCCGTCCGGAAACTGGCAATGGCGGGCGAAGCCGGACGCGTTCACCGCGCGGCTGGCGGAAAAGCTTCGCGAAGAAATGAATCGATGCGGCAGGTGACGGCGATCACCTGCTTTTTTTTATTGTCCGGGAACGGGCGACCTGAGGGGTGTCCGACGATTGAGTTTTCAAAACCACATCGGATAGTTATTAATATAACGAGGGAATTTCTGTTCAAGGGGCGTTTTTTCATGTATAAGTGCGAACGCACTGGGGCTGTATTCTAGGTCGTCCCGCAGGAGGGCAGAAGGATGTCAGACGTTCAGGAAATGCAGGCGCGGATCCGGGCGCTGCAGGAAAAGATGAAGGAGTTTCATCCGGACCGTTGGGATCAGATCCCCGACATCGAACTGTACAAGGATCAGGTGATCAGCTACATGCAGCGGCAGCACCTCGGGCTCGGGATCAGCGAAGATGAAGCGCTGACACCCGCGGTGATCAACAACTACAGCAAGAGCGGTCTGCTGCCGCGGTCGAAGGGCAAGCGCTACACGCGGGAGCACATCGCCTATCTGACGGCGATCTGCCTGCTCAAGCAGGTCGTCAGCGTGGGCGATGCCGGCACGCTGCTCGCGGAATGCATGAGCCGGGAGGAGGTCGGAGACTTTTACGAAGCCTTCAGCGACCTCCTGGACCGTGAATACGCGGAGAAAGCCGGAAGGCTCGAAGGGGTCGGGACCCGGGAGCAGGCGGCTCAGCTCGCGATGGAACTCGCCGTTTCGAGCTACGCGGAAAAGCTGCTGTGCCAGCAGCTGATCCGGTTTCTGGCGGACGGCGAACAGGAATGACCGATTACAGATAATTTTTAACAGTAAAGAAGCAGAGGTACGGATGGGCTATCAGGATCAGATCAGAAATTTCAGCATCATCGCGCATATCGATCACGGAAAATCCACGCTGGCAGACCGACTGATCGAAAAGACCGGACTCGTGGACAAACGCGAGATGAAGGAACAGTATCTCGACAACATGGATATCGAACGGGAGCGCGGGATCACGATCAAACTGCAGACCACGCGGCTCTCTTATCGCGCGTCGGACGGGCATGAGTACATCCTGAACCTGATCGACACGCCGGGACATGTGGACTTCAACTACGAGGTCTCGCGGTCGCTGGCGGCCTGCGAGGGCGCCGTGCTCGTCGTGGACGCGACGCAGGGCGTCGAGGCTCAGACGCTCGGGAACGTCTACCTGGCGCTGGATGAAGATCTGGAGATCCTGCCGGTGCTCAACAAGATGGACCTCGACAGCGCGCGCCCGGACGAGGCGAGGGAAGAGATCGAGGACATCATCGGAATCGACGCGGCTGAGGCGCCGCTCATCAGCGCGAAGACGGGCATGGGGATCGACGAGATGCTCGAGAAGCTCGTGGAGGTCATCCCGCCGCCGACCGGCGATCCGGCGGGGCGGCTGAAGGCGCTGATCTTTGATTCCTACTATGACAGCTACAAGGGCGTCGTGATCTACACGCGGATCTTCGAGGGGACGGTCCGCAAGGGCGACATCATCCGGATGATGAATACAGGCAAGAACTACGAGGTCACGGAAGTCGGCTACTGCATCCCGGGCATGGTCCCGGCGGGCGAACTGAAGGCCGGGGAGGTCGGCTACATCTGCGCCAGCATCAAGCAGGTCGCGGACGCGCGGGTCGGCGATACGATCACGCTGGCGGCCGCGCCGACGGAAAAGCCGCTCAAAGAGTACAAGCAGGCGCAGCCTAAGGTATACTGCGGCATCTTCCCGGCGGAGGGCGAGAAGTACGAGAACGTCAAGGACGCG
>CAYLSR010000117.1:0-5555 GCA_964385855.1 uncultured Mogibacterium sp. | reverse complement strand
ACTCCAAAGAAAGCACTATTATATCCAGTACTATATAGTTTTTCAAAGACTTTGAACTTCTCGATCAACAACGCCTGCGCACGCGCGGTGATGGACGTCGCGAAGCACATCATCCTCGAAGTGGATGAAAACCTGCCGTGGTGCCCGGGCTTCGAAAACACCATCCACATTTCGGAGGTGGACGCGGTCGTCGAAGGGCCGCACGATCCGCTCTTCCAGCTCTTCCCGGGCAAGGCCTCGGAGGAGGACACCCTGATCGCAAATCGGATCGTGGAGCAGATCCCGAACGGCGCGGTCATCCAGCTCGGCGTCGGCGGCATGCCGGACCTGGTCGGCAAGAAGATCGCGGAATCCGACCTCAAGGACCTCGGCGTCCACACGGAGCTGCTGGTCAACGCCTATCTGGAGATGCAGAAGGCCGGCAAGCTCACCAACAAGGGCAAACCGGGCTGGATGAAGGGCCGGGGCGTCTACAGCATTGCGGAAGGTGTTCAGGAGCTGTACGACTGGTGCGGCACGGATCCGACCCTGATGGTCTTCCCGATGGATTACGTCAACGATCCGCGGGTGATCCGGGAGCTCGCAAACTTCACGTCGATCAACAGCTGCATCTCGGTCGACCTCTACGGGCAGGTCGCGTCGGAAGCGGCCGGCACCCGGCACATCAGCGGGACCGGCGGGCAGCTCGACTTCCTGACCGGCGCGTACGACAATCCGACCGGAAAGAGCTTCATCTGCCTCAAATCCAGCCGCGTCGACAAGCAGGGCGTCCGGCATTCCAACATCCGGCCGACGATGAACGCGGATATCGTCACGGACCCTCGCAGCCAGACGCAGTACATCGTCACCGAGTACGGCATGGAGAACCTCGCCGGCCGTTCCACGTGGGAGCGCGCCGAGAAGCTCATCGGGCTGGCGCATCCGGACTTCCGCGAAGAGCTGATTGCGGAGGCAGAGAAGCTGGGGATCTGGCGGCGGACGAACAGGAGGTAGTGATGTCCTATCATATCTTTGTCATCAACCCGGGTTCCACTTCGACCAAACTCGCGTATTTCGAGGACGAGGAGAAGCGCTTCGAGACCAACGTCTTTCACGACGCTTCGGTCCTGCTGGGGTTTGAGACCGTAAACGACCAGCTGGACTACCGGAAGCAGGTCATCCTGGACTTCCTGCGGGAGAACCGGATCGATCTCACCGGCGTCGATGCGATCGTCGGGCGGGGCGGCTCCTCGTACTCCTTGCCGGGAGGCGTCTTTGAGATCACGGACCGGCTCCTCGAGGATACACGCAGCGGGGTCGGCGGCGTCGAGCACCCCGCGAACCTCGGCGTTCAGCTCGCTAGGGCGCTGCAGGAGGAGTTCGGCGGCAGAGCCTTTATGGTCGATGCGCCGGTCACCGATGAATTCGAGGATGTCGCGAGGGTCACGGGGCTGGACGGCGTCTACCGCCACTCCAACCTGCACGCGCTCAACCTCAAGGGCACGATCCGGCTGCACTGCCGCAAAAGCGGTCTCCGCTACGAGGACTGCAATTTCATCGTCTGCCACATCGACGGAGGCATGTCCGTCTCCGCGCACCGCAAAGGGCGGATGATCGACGGCAACGACAACGCCGGCGGCGACGGGCCGTTCACGCCGACGAGGATCGGCAGCATCGCTTTTGCGGACACGCTCCGCTACATCGAAGGGAAGGACCTCCGGGAGGTCCGCAAGGTTCTGACGCGCGCGGGAGGGCTGGTCAGCCACTTCGGGACGTCCGATTCCGATAAGGTCCACGCGATGGTCGAAGCCGGCGATCCGAAGGCGGTCCGCGTCTGGAACGCCATGATCTACAACATCTGCAAGCAGATCGGCGCGATGAGCACCGTCCTCGAGGGGCAGGTGGACGGGATCGTGCTGGGCGGCGGCCTCCTGCGGTTTGACGACCTCGTTCAGCAGATCCGGGATCGGTGCGAGTGGATCGCGCCGGTCACGATCTATCCGGGCGAAGTCGAGCACGAAGCCATGGCAGCCGGCGCGCTCCGCGTCCTGCGGGGCGAGGAGGCGCCGCAGATCTACAGCGGCCGGCCGGTCTGGAGCGGATTCGGGGACTGATTCGGGGGCGCCGGACCCGGGGAACTGAAGAAAGGTTATCGTAAAGTCCGTATCGGAGCCCGCTGAGCGCGGCGCCGATGCGGCTTTTTTCGGGTTTGCGATCGGGACAAAAATAGTACCGGCCGGAGACTGGCATCCGGCCGGTGCGGCTGATATACTAAAACCATGGAGAACATGATCTATCTGGGCATCAAAATCGCTGTTGCAGCCGTCCTTGCCGTCCTGTTTGGGAACGGCTGTGTTGTCGTGTTCAATCGCATGCCGATTCGGTGGTTCGAAGACCTGGATGAGCAGGGAAACCGCGTCTTGCCGCCGGCGCTGCAGGCGCAGGGCGACGGTTCCCGCCAGCGGCTGACCAGCACGCCGTGGAAGTACCTGTTTGTCGCCTTTTTCGGGGCTGCGGGGGTCTTTCTGGCGCTTCGCGAGCCGGTCCAGTACGAGGTCGCGGCGCTCTGCATCCTCGCGGTCGTCCTGCTCATGGCGGTCGCGGACGCGAAATACCGGATCGTGCCGGACCAGCTGAGCATCCTGTTGGCGGTCTCCGCCGTGGGGCTGGTCGGTTTTCACGAAGACTGGTGGGAGCCGGTCGCCGGCGCGGGCGTCGGGATCCTGCTGGCGCTCTCCGTCTGGGGGCTTGGCAGGATTTTGTACCGCCGGGATGTCATCGGCGGGGCGGACCTGAAGTTCTATGCCGCGATGGGGCTGATCGCGGGCAGGGCCGGCATCCTGATCGTCTTCGTGCTGACCCAGCTTCTCATGGGGGCGCACGGGCTCTGGCTCGTGCTGCGCCGGGAGGCGAAGGCCGGCGAGGGGCGGGCGATGCTGCCGTACGCGTTCGCGGCCGTGACGGTCTTCCTGCTGTTCCTGTGGGATGCGGGGAAGCGGATGGTTTTCTGAAGGATGCGCGCCGGGACCTTTTGCACTTATCGGGAGAATCGTGTATACTGTTACCATGAAAAACATCCTGCTGACGATACAATACGACGGGACTGGGTTCCACGGCTGGCAGAAGCAGCCGGCGGCCCGGACGGTCCAGGGGGAGATCGAGCACGTCCTCCGGTACATCGCCGGAGAGGAAGTGGTGATCCACGGAACGAGCCGGACCGACGCCGGGGTGCACGCGCTCGGACAGTGCGCGTCGTTCCGGTGGGACAATCCGCTGCCGACGGAGAAGCTGCCGCTCACCATGAACCGGCGGTTCGGCGCGGGCGGCCTTGGCCGGAGCGGCGCGCCGGGCGACATTCGCATCCTCAGCGCTCGCGAGATGCCGGAGGAGTTCCACGCGAGGTATTCCTGCAAGGGCAAGACTTACCTCTACCGGATCGACCGCTCGGGCGATATTTTTGATCCGAATCATGACTTCCAGTATCCGGAACCGCTGGATTCCGCGGCGATGCGCCGGGCGGCGGAGGCGATCCTCGGAACGCATGATTTCAAGTGCTTTGAAACAGCGGGCGGCACGCCGCGCGAGACGACCGTTCGGACGATCACGGCCCTCACGGTAGCGCAGGACGGGGATGCCGTGGATATCCGCGTGACCGGCGACGGTTTCCTGTACAACATGGTGCGGATCATCGTCGGAACGCTCGTGGAAGCCGGGACCGGCAAGAGGGACCCGGGAGAACTCGCCGACGTGATCGCCTCACGCGACCGAAGCCGCGCGGGCTTTACGGCGCCGCCGCAGGGGCTGTATCTTGAGAAGATTTATTTTGATGAGCTGCCGGGGGTAGAACGATGAACAACAGAGGCTTTGAAACGATCCGCTACAGGAACGGACGTCTGTATTATCTGGATCAGACGCGTCTGCCGCAGGAAGAGGTCATGACGGAAGCCGTAACGCCGGAAGATGTATGGGAGGCGATCCGGCACCTCAAGGTGCGCGGCGCTCCGGCGATCGGCGTCTTCGCGGCGTACGGGATGGTCCTCTCCGCGCAGCGGTCTTACGAGAAGGACGGCACGGTGGGCGACCTCGTCTCGGCAGGTCACTATCTCATGTCCGCCCGGCCGACGGCGGTCAACCTGGAGTGGGCGGTCCGCCGGATGCTCGCCCGGTACGCCGGACTGCTCCGCGAGGAAGTCCACTACCAGAGAGGGCTGGCGGAGGAGCTGACGCAGGAGGAAAAGACTGCCCGCGTGCGGCATCAGATCGCGGAACTCCTCCGGGAGGCGATCCACATTCGTCTGGAGGACGCGGCCTGCTGCCAGGAGATGGCGGAGAACGGGCTTAAACTGCTCGAGCCGGGCATGGGGATCCTCACGCACTGCAATGCCGGCGCGCTGGCGACCACGGGGATGGGCACCGCGCTCGGTCCGATCTACCTCGGGCAGGAGCGGGGGTATGATTTTCGCGTGTTTGCGGATGAGACCCGGCCGCTGCTGCAGGGGGCGCGCCTCACGGCCTGGGAGCTTCAGAAGGCCGGCGTCGATGTTACGCTGATCTGCGACAACATGGCCTCGACGGTGATGAAGCAGGGCAAGGTCCGGGCGGTCCTCGTCGGATGCGACCGGATGGCCGCGAACGGGGACGCCGCAAACAAGATCGGCACCTCGGGACTCGCCGTGCTGGCGAAGGAATACGGGATCCCGTTCTACATCTGCGTGCCGACCTCTTCGATCGACCCGTCGATCGAAACGGGCGAGGAGATCGTGATCGAGGAGCGCGACCCGGAGGAGATCCGCTCGATGTGGTACGAGCAGCCGATGGCGCCGGAAGGGATCTCGCTGTACAACCCTGCTTTTGACGTGACCGACCATCAGTATCTGACGGCCATCATCACGGAAGAGGGCGTGATCTATCCGCCGTTCAGGGAGGGGATCGCGGAGATGATTGGTCTCGGTCCGCAGGAGGAGCCGGCAGCGGAAGCCTCTGCCGAGCACATGACGCTGGAGATCGTTTAAATGTATAAAGTCAGGATCGAACAATTTGAAGGGCCGTTTGACCTGCTCGTCTACCTGCTCGAGAGCGCCCGGATGGACATCTACGACATCCGCGTGGCGGAGATCACCGAGCAGTACATCGACTATCTGAAGGAGATGGACGAGCTCAACATCGAGGTCGGCAGCGAGTTCATCGTGCTCGCCGCCGTGCTGATCCGCCTCAAATCCAGGATGCTCCTGCCGCGCGTCAACGAGGCGGGCGAGATCGTCATGGAGGAGGATCCGCGCCTCGAGCTGGTCTCACGGCTGCAGGAATACATGCAGATCAAGAAACTCGCGGAGAAGCTGCAGGAACGGGAGGAGTACTGCCAGCACATCCATGCCAAGCCGGGGGAAGACATCTCCCGGTATCTTGAAGCGCCGGATGAACTGCTCCGGACAGATTCGGAACAATTTGTCCGGGCGTTTCTCGCATTCCTGGAGAAACGTAAACGGCTTGCGGATGTCCGGAAGCGTTACGAACGGGTGCGCCGCGAAAGGTCTTCCGTCGAAGACCGGATCCGCCAGATGACATCGATCCTCAAC
>CAYLSR010000116.1:0-5574 GCA_964385855.1 uncultured Mogibacterium sp. | reverse complement strand
AACCCTCGACGTAAGCTTGGGAAGCTCAAGTTTTGCCATTAAACTACACCCGCATATTCTTGACAACATATTGATTATACCTGCTCGCCGGCGGATAGTCAATCGATTCTTCAAAAAATTCCAAAGGCAGCTGCCCGCCGGCAGCTGCCCTTTTATTTGCGCTATTCTTCCCAGATGCCGTGATTCACGAACTTGACCGCCTTGAGGATCATCGCCGGCAGCTTCCGGCACTTTTCCTCGGAGACCGACGCCACGGACACCCGGACGCCGCTCGTGAACGGCACGACGAAGACGTTCAGCTCCTCGAGCTTGCGGCTGACCGCATCCGGATCCATGCACGGGACCGAAGCGAAGAACCCTCCGCGGAACGGCACCATCTTGAGGCCGACCTTCGCCGCCTCTTCCTCGAACGCGCGGCCTCTGGCGAGCAGCATGTCGCGGAATTCCTTGCGCTCCTGATCGACGCGGGCCAGCAGCTCCGGGTCTTCGTAGATGCGGGCGATCACGGTCTGCGGACCGCGCGGGGAGTTGGACCAGCTGGCCCGGGCGGAGAACGAGCAGACCTTGACGAACTCGTCCCTCACCTCTTCCGACTGTGCCAGGCAGATCAGCGCCGCGCTCCGGCAGCCGTAGAACGTGAAGGTCTTGGACGCGCTGTACGCCAGCATCGGCAGCACATGCGCCTCCAGCTCCTCGAGCTTCGGCAGGAAGGTGCGGACTTCTTCTGTCTCACCGGCAAAATCGATGTAGGCCACGTCCACGACGAGCGCGACCTTCTTGCGGTCGGACACGCTGTTCAGGATTCGGAGCATGCCGTCCCAGTCCTCATCCGACAGCGAATAGCCGGTCGGGTTGTTCGCCGGCGTGTTAAGGATCAGCAGCAGGCGGTCCTGCAGGCGGAGCAGCTTGTGGACTTTGTACTCGAGGTCTCTCAGGTTGAAGTTGCCCTCTTCGTCGAACATTTCGAAGGTCTCCAGCCCGCGGCCCTGCTCCATCGCGATGTTGCCGTAGGTCGTCCAGTGCCAGTTGTGCGTCAGGATCTTGTCGCCCGGGCACGTGTAGTTGCCGATGGCCAGCCGCAGCGATCCGGTGCCGCCCGGCGTCGCCACGACGCCTGTATAGCCCTTCGGCTCAAAAGCGCCGAAGGCCGCTTTGGTGATCGCGCTCTTGAACCCCGGGATACCCGCGATCGGCGCGTACTCCGCGTATTCCGCCGGTTTCAGCGATTTCATGGCCTCGTCGACCGAGGACAGGACGATCAGGTCTCCATTATCGTCGAGCAGCGCGCCGATGGTCGCGTTGATGACGTTCTCCTTCCCCTGCGCCGCGATCGCCGCCTTCGCGCGATTGCTGATCCCGAAGATCTTGTCTTCCTTTGGCATGACTCTGCCGTTCAGTGCTGCAAATCCCATATTGCTTCCCCCTTCTTTTCTGCCGATGCGGACCCGCTTGATCTTCTCTCCGAGCCCGCTGAATTTAGCCTCGTATTCTGTCACGATATTGCTGCCGTCGTCGCTGGCGTGCAGATCCCGGGTCATCTCCAGGATCTTGAGGTCCATGGCCCGGATCTCCTGCAGCGTGAACTCGAACAGATCCGTGTTGTCCGTTTTGAACGTGACGATCCCGTCCGCCGCCAGGACGTCGAAGTACTGCTCCAGCTTGTCGCGGTGCGTCAGCCGCCGTTTGACCATGTAGCTCTTCGGCAGCGGATCGCTGAAGTTCAGGTAGATCCCGTCCACCTCGCCGAGGTCGAACCAGTCGCGGATGTCCACGATGTACTGCGGGATGAAACACACGTTGGTCAGCCCCAGCGCCCGGATCTTCTCCAGCGCGCGCAGGAGCACGGTCTTGTGCCCCTCGACCCCGATGTAGAATCCCTCCGGGTCCCGCTGCGCGATCTCCGCGATGAACTGACCCTTGCCGCAGCCGATCTCCAGAAAGACCTTCCCGGCCGTCCCGGCCTCCAGCGCCTTCTTCTTCCACCGCCGTTTGTATTCCATCGGATCTCTGACGATGAGATCCTCATACTTTCCGTATTTTTCTTTCAGGTTTTTTGCCGCTCTCTGCCTCATGCCGTCTCCTTCAAACCTGTGCGTACGCTCCTGCTTACAGCCATCTCGAGGCGATGATCACCGCGAGGAACAGCACCATCGCGACCGCCGCGAGCAGATCGAGTTTGCCGAACCGGATCTCGTTCATCCGCGTCCTGCCGTCTCCGCCGTGGTAGCACCGAGCTTCCATCGCCAGCGCCAGATCCTGCGCGATGCGGAAGGAACTGACGAAGAGCGGGATCAGGATCGGGATCAGGTTCTTCGCGCGCTGCAGCAGGCTGCCGGATTCAAAGTCCGCGCCGCGGGCCTGTTGCGCCTTCATGATCTTGTCGGTCTCCTCCAGCAAAGTCGGGATGAAGCGGAGCGCGATGGTCATCATCAGCGCGATTTCGTGGCTCGGGACGCCGATGATCCGCAGCGGCTTGAGGAGCTTCTCCAGACCGTCCGTCAGTTCGATCGGTTTGGTCGTCAGCGTCATCATGGAAGAGCCGATGATCAGGAGGATCAGCCGGAGCGCCATGAAGAACGCCCGGTACAGCCCCTCCTCCGTGATCTTCAGGAACTTCCACTGCCACAGGACGGTGCCGTCGATCATGAAGATGTTGATGAAGAACGTGAAGAGGATGATGATGAAGACCGCCTTGAGCCCCCGGAAGATGAACCGCACCGGGACCTTTGAAATCGCGATCACGGCCGCCAGCGCAGCGATCGCGATGGCGAATCCGGCAAATTGATTCACGATAAAGAGCTCCACGATGAAGAGGATCGTCGCGATGATCTTGGTCCGCGCGTCCATGCGGTGGATGATCGAATCTCCCGGATAGTATTGTCCAAGTGTGATGTCTCTGATCATAATGCTCTATATCCATGTCCGTGCCGGAACCCCGGCCGGACGAAGTGATTATCTTACTTCCTTTTTTGCGGAAAGCCAGCGCAGGATCTCCCGCTCTGCCGCTTCCGGCGTCAGCTGGGTGCCGTCGATCTCCGGCACGCGCTCTTCCAGCTTCTTCATGATCTGCATGACCGGCGGGACCGAAAGTCCGATGCTCTGAAGATACTCCATCTGCGAAAAGACTTCCCCCGGCGTGCCGTCCAGCACCAGCCGGCCCTTGTCCATCACGAGCACCCGGCTCGAGAGCCGCGCGATGTCCGCCATGTTGTGCGAGACGAACAGAATGATCATCTCGCGTTCCTGCTGGATCCGCAGGATCATCCTGAGGACGTCCTGATGCGCGCTCGGATCGAGCCCCGCGGTCGGTTCATCGAGGATGAGGACCTGCGGCTTCATCGCGATCACGCCCGCGATCGCGACCCGGCGCTTCTGGCCGCCGGAAAGGTCGAACGGAGAGCGGTCTTTGATCCACTCATAATCCAGGCCGACGATCCCGATCGCCTCCCGGACGCGCTCATCGATTTCCTCCTGATCGAGGCCCAGGTTTTTCGGCCCGAAGGCGACATCCAGCGCGACCGTCTCCTCAAAGAGCTGATACTCCGGGTACTGGAACACGAGCCCGACGCGCTTCCGGACATCCGCCATGCGGATCCCCGGCTTCGTCAGGCAGACATCGTCCACCCAGACGTCGCCGGAAGTCGGCTTCAGAAGGCCGTTCAGATGCTGGAGCAGCGTCGACTTGCCGGATCCGGTGTGGCCGATGATCCCGACGAACTCTCCATCGTCGATCCGGAAGGAGACATCATCAAGCGCCTTCGTCTCGTTCGGGAACCCCTCCGAATAGATATGTGTCAGATGTTCTACCGTAATTGACATAACGCGTCCACCAGTTCCTCTTCCGTCAGGATGTCACTTGAAAGATCATATCCGTGCGAGGCGATCCGCTCGCGCAGATCGACGGCCGGCGGCATCTCCATCCCGGCGCCGCGAATCTTTTCGCGGTCCGTAAACAGCGCTTCCGGCGTGCTGTCGCTGTAGATCCGGCCGTTCTGCATCACGATCACGCGATCCGCGACCGCAGCTTCCTCCATGAAATGCGTGATCAGGATCGCAGTGATCCCTTCCCGGTTGAGCCTCCGGATGATGTCCAGGACCTGTCCGCGGCCCTTCGGGTCGAGCATCGCGGTCGGCTCGTCAAAGACGATGCATTTCGGCTTCATCGCCACGACGCCGGCGATCGCGATCCGCTGCTTCTGCCCGCCGGACAGCATGTGCGGTCCCTTGCGGCGCTCTTCGTACATGCCGACGTCCTTCAGCGCCTCATCGACCCTGCGGCGGATCTCTGCAGGATCTACGCCGAGGTTCTCCGGCCCGAACGCCACATCATCCTATACGATCGAAGAGACGATCTGATTGTCCGGATTCTGAAAGACCATGCCGACCCGGCTCCGGATCTCCCAGATCTTCTCCTCGTCCCGGGTGTTCATCCCGTCCACCAGCACATCGCCGGACGTCGGCAGGAGCAACCCGTTCAGGTTCTTGGCCAGCGTCGATTTGCCGGACCCGTTCTGCCCGATGATCGCCACAAAACTGCCCTGCTCGATCTCAAAGCTGACACCGTCGATCGCCCGGTTGACTTTCGTCTCACCGGTCTCATCATCGGTTTGCGTATATTCATAAATCAGATCGGATACCTCGATAATGGCCATGCTGTTTCCTTTTCCATTACAAGCTCAACTAAATTATAATAGCATATCCGCCATTTGCGGGGCAACACAAAAAGCCGAAAGTTCGTTCACTTTCGGCCTTCAGACGCTTTTACAACGCACGGATCAGTCGGCGTGATACAGCTTACCCGCGTAGATCGACTCATCGTCGACCCGTTCCGCGACCTGTTCATTCCAGTTCTCCGGACGGACCTCTTCGATCGAGACGGACAGGACCTCCGCCGCGCATCCGAGCGCTTCGGAAGCCGTTTCGATGAGCTTCTCCGCAAATGCCTTCTTTACTTCATCGCTCCTGCCAGGAAACATCTTTACATCGATATGCGGCATATTCCCCTCCTTGTTTACTTCCGGCAGCCCGTAGAATCAGCCGAGCAACTCTACGATCTGCTTCTTCTGCAGCAGCCCCGGCTGCTTATAGGTGATCTCTCCGTCCTTGAGGATCATGATCGTCGGGATGCTCATGACGCCGAACTCCATCGCGAGCTGCGGATCATCATCGATATTGAGCTTGCAGAACTTCACACCTTCCATCTCTTCGGCCAGCGCATCCACGATTGGCGACTGCATCTTGCAAGGGCCACACCAATCCGCGTAGAAATCCACCAGGATCGTCCCGGACGCCTGTCTCACTTCCTGATCAAAATTATCTGCATTCAGCATCGTAATACTCATTATTCATTCCTCCTGTTACAGTGTTTTCCGATCGCGGGCCCTTCCGGGCCGGCACCTACAGTATAGAATACTTCTGTGAAGAATACAAGGGGTAGAATGTGATTTAATTGTGTACAATTAATTTTTTCCGGGGGTCGGTTTTAGCCCGAAGTTGCGGGATGCCGATAGTATCCCGGGGCGCCGGTTTGGGAGACCCGCGGGTCAGCGAACGCCTGAACCTGGAGACGGACAA
>CAYLSR010000115.1:0-5623 GCA_964385855.1 uncultured Mogibacterium sp. | reverse complement strand
TGATGCCGGAGAGGATCACGCGGTCTTCGCCGGAGCCGTCGTTCAGGACGAACTTCAGGAGCTTGTTGCTCTTCGGAACGGCTTCGCAGGACTTGACCTTGACCGCGCGGAAGTCGGACTTGCTGAAGGTCTCGAAGTCGACGAACTCCTCGAAGAGCGGCTCCACTTTGACCTTCTTGAGGTCGATCGGTTCCGCGGACTTCTTCGCGCCGCCCTTGCTCTCCGGTTTCATGACCGGGAATGATCGTTCGTACCCAGTTCTCATCGTACACCTACTCAAGATCCACTCCGAGATCATTGAAGATCTTGCGAATCGGCCCCGGAGAACTCTCCGAACCGAAGGAAGCTACGCCGTGCAGGCTTGTCTCGAATTCGAACCTGCCTCTTACGAAACTCGTCGCGCACCCACCTGGAATCGCATGCCGGTCAATCAGCAGAGTACGAAATCCTGCTTTTGCAATGGTCGCTGCCGCAGTCAGACCGCCGTTTCCGGTGCCGATCACGATTACATCATAGTCCGTGTTCATGATCCCGTCCTCCTCTAGATCGTTCTGGAGACTTCATACGCAGCCCAGATCGCTCCGCGCACGTTGCGGAACTTTCTTCCATCTCCCAGCTTGTACACATACGGGTATTGTTTTGCAAGAGAATCATACAGAACAGCATCAGGACGGTACCCGATCGCAAGAACGACCTGATCGCATTCCACTAAGCTCTCTTCACCATCGTTGCGGATCACCGCTCCTTCCGGACGGACTGCAACCAGTGCGGAATCCGTGATCGGCTTAATGCGATGGAAGCGCAGGAGATCACCGAGCATCAGAGCATTCATATGCGGTACTTTGACTCCGCTCTGCAGGAGACCCGGAAGCGCTTCAACGATCCTCACTCTGCTTCCGGACTGAGCGAGATGCAGTGCGGTCTCGCATCCTACAAGTCCGCCGCCGATCACAAGAATGTCCTTGCCTGCTTCCTTCGTCCCCAGAAGCACATCCTGAGCAAGCACTGCCTGTTCCACGCCGGGGATGTCAGGTATGATCGGACGAGCACCTTCTGCTACGTAGATCACATCCGGAGATTCCGCGGCGACGGCCTCTTCGTCCGCAGGAGTATTCAGTCTGATATCTACCTTCAGCGCATGAAGCTGTCTTTCATACCATTCAATAAGATCTCGGTCATCAGACTTGAAGGAAGGCTGGCTTGCTACGTGCAGATTACCTCCGAGATGATCCTGTTTCTCAAACAGAACGACGTCATATCCACGGATCGCAGAGACTCTGGCGGCCTCCATTCCTCCCGGTCCGCCGCCAATGACGACGACCTTCTTGCTGCCGATGCCCGGCTGAATCCCTACAAAGAGCTCTCTTCCGCATTCCGGGTTGACCGCACAGGAACCGACGCCGCCTTCGAACAGGAAACGGCCGAAGCAGCCATCATGGCACCCGACACAAGGACGTATGGTGTCTTCCCTGCCGCATCTGAGTTTATTGATGTAATCCGGGTCCGCCAGGAACGGTCTCCCATAGCCTACGCCGTCGATGACTCCGTCCTGTACCGCCTTAAGCGCCATCTGCGGGTCATCCATTCTCCCGGCTGCAATTACCGGTACGGAAGCGACCTTCTTCAATTCTGCAGCATCGTCAAGATAGATCCCTTTATAGCCGAAATATGCAGGCGGATGAGGCCAGTACCAGGAATCATATGTTCCTGCATCCACATCAAAGCAGTCATAGCTTGCTTCTTCCAGGATCTTCGCAGCTTCCAGCGCTTCCGCAAGATCACGTCCGGCCTCTGCAAAGTCCTCCCCCGGCAGCGCAGAAGTCGAATCGTGACACAACAAAAGGGGCCGAAAGGGCCCCTTCGAAACAGTATGATCCGGAAGCGCTACTCCGTCTGCCCCGGAACCATCTTCAGCGGTTCAGGCTTCTTCTCGTTATGGCTTTCCCGGCTCGCGAGATTGAGCAGGAACCACACCGCCAGCGCCGCCAGCGAGAACACGCCGACCGCGAGGAAATTCGATCCGTACTCTCCGCCTGCGCTCTCGAGCAGTCTGGCCGAAATCATCGGTCCGAGAATCGCCGCAGGCAGCATGGAGAAAGGGTTCGTCACACTGTAGTTCATCGTGAAGTATTCCGCGCCGAACGCCTTGTTGATGTAGGCGGACACCATTGTCGGAACGCCTCCATAAGCCATACCGACGCAGATCAGCCCGAGCGCGATGCACAGCAGGGAGCCGGTTCGGCTTCCCACAATCATCAGGATCGCCGCCAGCAGCATGAAGAGGATGTTGACCATCGTCGCCGGCTTCCTTCCGAACCGGTCGAAGTTATTCCCCGCGAGAATCCTGCCGAATCCGTTGAAGAGCGAGATGATCATACCGAGCACTGCAGCGCCTCCGAACGAAACCGCAATGCTTGAAAAGCTTGTTTCACCTATCTTCAGATACCCTTTATGATCATCGTCATTAATAGCAAAGATGTAGATCAGATTGTATTGAGCTGTCCCCTCATAAATCTGTTCGTTCATGATTTTGCTCCTTTCATCATGGAAACAAATGGCAGGCTTTCCTTCTCTCTCCAGTCAAATACTCTACAATAGATTCCGTTATGTTTATGAATCAATCCCTTATCACAACCTGGACATGGGATATTACGAAAAGAACTCCCGAACAAAGTAAACTCTTCATACACCGTAGTTTTACAACTGTTTGGAACAACTCCCTTCATTCCATCCATTTGCCAGATATTCCAGCTTATAACGTTGGCAATACGCAGCAGCTGCTTTAGTGATGGGTTTTTTTCAAAAAGAACTTGATAATACTCAATAAATGTTGCAAGAAGGTTTTCTCTCGCAAGCAATAAGCTGTCTCCTTGAAACTCATAGCCGTAAACACTTTGAAACGCTCTTAGAGCCCACTGCACCCACTCTTCTTCACAAGTTGTGTTTTCTGTGACTACCCGCAGTTTTCTGTCCAGAAGGCCTATTCTTTCTGATACTGGAATCAGTTCTCCAGAAACTGTATCATATCTACTTACAAGGTATGGTGCCTCACCGCAAGTGATTTCAAGCCTCTTTGCATCGACATATTTCTTCCAGGTTTTTGGTCCTTTATCATCGAATGGCACCGTCTCTGTGTTGGCAAGCCACCCTTGATTTGTTTCAATATTGAATATGCCTGTACATCCAAACCATTCTTCGTCTACCAGATTGTTTTGTGAATTACATACCCAACAAGGCGTAAACACTTCAGCCTTTCCTTTGGTGCGGTTTTCTTGAGCTTCTAAGCTCTTAGCAATCCGCGGCCGAATGAGCATAGAATGTACCCCAGTAACATGTTCTGGTCGAATCTCACAATTGGCACCATATTCCTCGCCTAGGTATTCATAGTCATTTGTCACCCAAAGGATATTGTTCCGAGTCGTCTTATCAGTCAAAAGAAGAGAAAGCAGTCTTGGACTATAATCAAGAATGTCATCTTCAAGAATGTCGAGTTTTATATCAAATATCATCGCTCGTCCCTCTTTCGCTGCATTGGGTTCAATTTCGTAATATCAAAGGCTTCGAGGATAATCCTGTATTTCAAGCCCTTTAATTTGCGAATTATTATATTATTATATTATATCATATCAAAAGCATCTTGATTACTCATTTCCCTTCTTACACACTCGTTTGACCGAGTTTTGCCACTGTGGAGCATTATAATTTACAAGGAACTGCCCCTCAAGCAACCACATCTTTGCAGTTATCTATGCATCCGCCTGCACTTAAATTGGATTCCTTACAAGGAAAAGCATTTCTGTTTATCTAAAAAGAAAGCCTAAAAAGAAAGCGTTGGTCCCCTCAGGAATCATAAAGACTTCAACAATCTTCTGACAGTTTACCGAACATAACACAGTTAATGAAGAACATCGCGAGATAGAATCCGCCCATTCCGAGCACTCCGCTGTACTTCGCTTCTTTACATTGATTGCTTTTCCCGACTCCCGCAAGGAACGGATAAGCTCCGATTAAAGAGAAACATGCGTAATTAATGCCGCTGAGAAACCAGTTTGACGCAGCTTTTGTCAAATTCAGGCTTTCACGCAGCTCTTCCATTTGAGTGAAATCGCCAGGACTCTTGATCAAAGCGATGATACAGAAGACCACAACGACAAGCACCAGCAGCTGACCGATTTTCCCAATTATCTCAATAATCCCTTCAAGGCCTAAAAGAACTGTAAGACAACAGACTGCCGTAACGATTAATCTGGCAATATAGCTTGGAGCATTAAAGCCTTCAACAGCAACAGAGCCCGCCCCTGCGATCATTACAACATATGCCATGAACAAAAACACCGACAATTCATACGATAAAATTGTGCCCAGCGTTTTTCCGCAGTAATATGTCAAGACACTCTCTTTATCTGAAATATGGTTCTTGCAGGAATCATCCATAATGATATAAACAATTACCATAGAGATGATTCCCGCAAGAAGTAAGGCAAATATGCTGTCCGGCATTCCATATGCAGTAAAATACTGCATGACTTCCTGTCCGCTGGCAACCCCTGAACCTACGAAGAAAGCAATAACTGCACCTGCTGATGTTAAAATTCTACGCCTCAACATGCAGCACCTCTCCTCTTTAATTCTATTTATTCAGGTTTATCAGCACATCTCATTGTAAGGTCTCTTAACACCCTCTTTTCAATCGCCGGTTCAAGCACGATGTCATCTTCGACCATGGTATTACAGGCGTGAACGACTTTACCATTCGCTCTGACAAGACACCCGTGGCACTGACCGATCCTGCAGGAAGCATAGAATGCCAGCGATGGATCGAGATTCTGATTGATGAACTGAAGAACGTTGTAGATGCTGTATCCATCTTTGATTTCAACTTCGAAAGTATCAAAATGCGGCTCTTTGTCTACCTGCGGATCAAATCTGTATACTTTGACCTTGATAATCTTACTGCCTTCCATGATCACACCTCCTCCGGCGGAGTGATAGAAGTGATCACCAGCGGAACTGTAGAGCCTTCCATCTTTCCACCCTTGTCCGAGACAACAACATTCTTAAGCCACTCATTGCTTGAATCCGGATAATCCTTTCGGTAATGTGCTCCCCTTGTTTCTTTTCTGGCATCAGCAGAAACTGCGATCATCTCGTAGACAGAAATCAGGCTTTCCACCTGCAGCGCATCGATCCACTCGCGATTGTAAACCGGAGTCTTGCATCTGCATCCAAGACCTGGTAATTCAGCCTTGAATCTTTCAATATCTTCAAATGCACGCTTCAGAGAATCCTTTGTTCTGACTACACACATATTGTCCCACGCGCTCTTCTGGAGGGCCTTCTTGAACTCAAACGGATTCGCGCCATCTCTTTCAAGCGGAGCCATAACTCTTCTTTCTGCCTTTTCAACTTCCTCCTTCGGGAATTCCTCGCAGAAAGAAACGTTTTTGACGTATTCCGCCGCGCTTCTCGCAGACAGCACGCCCTGCACAAAGATCTGAGTCAGCGCGTTCCCGCTCAGACGGTTCGCGCCTTCTGTTCCTCCACAGACCTCACCGGCAGCATACAGTCCCGGCACACCGTAAACTTCGCATTCCGGAGTTGCATAGATACCGCCGCAGAAGAA
>CAYLSR010000114.1:0-5657 GCA_964385855.1 uncultured Mogibacterium sp. | reverse complement strand
CTGTTGACGATCTCGTCAGCATCCAGCCCCAGCTCGTCCAGCATGTTCTGGCAGTACACGAGGACATCCGCGAGCTCTTCGCTGACGTGCCCGATGTCGTAGCCGGTGTCGCTCCACTGGAAGCACTCCAAAAGCTCGTTCGCCTCGATCGAGATCGATTTGGCGAGATTGGCCGGCGTGTGGAACTGCTCCCAGTCCCGGTCCTCCGTAAACTTCCGGATGCGGTCGATCGTTGTCTGCTTCATCTTTTTTCCCGTCTTTCCGGCTCCCGCGCGGACAAACCGCACGTTTTCGCCACAGATTATTATACCATATGCAGTCGATTCATACAATTTTCAGAGCCGGAAGCTGTCGTCAAAGCGCAGCCGGTCCCGAACTGCCGCGAGCCGGGCATCTTCCGCGTACGCCATGGCTTCCACCTGCCGGTCCCAGTAGTGCATCGGGACGAGGACCGCACAGCAAAGGATCTCCGCAAACAGCGCCATCCCCATGGGCGCGTGCTCCCCGAGACGCGGGTCCAGCGGAAAAAACCCGACGTCGAGGTCGAAACCCTCCGGCGTACTTCTGCGCGGGCGGTCCGAAAGGTACACCTTCAGGCCCTCCAGCGCTTGCCGGCACCGACGTTCTTGAGAATTATTATCGGTCAACGGTTCATCGTCCCAGTACCAGACGTTCAGATCGCCGGAATGATAGATCCTCCGGCCCTCCGCCTCGACGTAAAACGCCACGCCGGTGTCCGTAGACCGCAGCGTCCGGACGTGAAGCGCCCCGATGTCGTAGGATTGGTCCCGCCGGACTCGGTGGACGTTGTCCTGCCCCTTGTGCGGCCCGAGCGGCACATCCTTGTCCAGGATGTAGGTAATGTTCGGATAGCGGTCCTGCAGGGGCCAGATGCACCGGCCGTAGTGGTCCTGATGCTTGTGCGAGACCAGGACGTAGAGCGCTTTGTCCGCCGGAAACGCCGGCAGATCGCCCGTATACCAGTCGAAGATCAGCACGCACTCCTCGAGTTCGACCGCAAAGCCGCTATGGTAAAGATGGGTGATCTTCATCGATTTCCTCCTCCGGGATGACCGGCGGCCGGTACGCATGCTCCGGCTCCTCCTGCAGCACGCCGATCGTGCGGAAGAATGCCTCCACGCACTCGCGGTACCGGTCCGGATCCGCCAGCACGGACGCCGCGTGCGTGGCGCCTTCGATCATGTGCAGTTCGCTGTAGCCCTTGTTCGCTTCGTTCATGTTTTCGCTGTGGAACGGCAGGATGAAATCGTCGTCCGTCCCGTGCATGAAGAGAATCGGGACCTCGTTGTCCTGAAGGCTGTCGATCGGCCGCATCTCTTCAAAGTAATGGCCATAGCGGATCTTCGCGCAGACCGAAGCGAGCCCGACCAGCCCGACCGGCAGGTGCATGCCGCGGAGTCCGGCGGCCATGACGCTCCGGATCTCGCTGAATCCGCAGTCCGCCACGACGAAATCGATCTCCGGCTTGTACTTCAGCACCGCGATCGAGGTCGCGCTGCCCAGCGATTCGCCGTGGATGCCGAACACCTTCGCGTCCGGAAAGCGCTTCCGGCAGTCCTCGATCAGCACCTTGAGGTCGCGGCTCTCCCGGATCGAATACGTGCAGTGCGTCAGCTCGTTCTGTCCGTGGCCCCGCAGGTCATAGAGGATCACGTTGAAGCCGAGATCCAGATACATCTTCGTGTACTTGAGTGACCCGAAATGGTTGTCCGTATAGCCGTGCGAGATCAGGATGTACCGGTCCGACATCACCGGGTTGTACAGGACCTCCACGTGGAGCTCGTAGTCATCAAAGCTCCGAACGACATAGCCCTCCTTCTCCAGCTGGTCATACCAGAAGATATCGTAATGGTCTTCCTGCCACGCCCGGGCTTCTTCGAGCGTCTGCGGATGGTTGCGCATGGAGTAGGACGCCAGGGCGAACCCCAGCGCGATGATCAGCGCCGCTGCGATCAGGATTATCAATAACAGGATCTTCACTTTTCCCTCCGATTGTCATCTTTTCCGGTTGAGTTTATAGCCGATCACGGCGCCCACGACACCGCCGGCGATATGTGAGAGGTTGGAGATGTTGTCCTGCAGGAAGATCCCCTCGTAGACCTGCTGGCCGAGAAAGATCAGCGCCACCAGGATCACGGTCAGCGGGATCTCCTCCTCCCGGAAGCTCGTAAAGGAGGTCAGCAGGATGAACGCGAAAACCACGCCGCTCGCGCCGCAGAGCGCGACATTCCAGAACAGGAAGTAATTGAGCAGTCCGGTGACCAGCGCCGTGATGCCGATGACCTCGAGGATCTTCTCGGAACCGTACTTCTCCTCCAGCATCGGACCCAGAAGCAGGATGTACATCATGTTGCCGATGTAATGGCTCCAGCCGCTGTGCCCGAGGACGTGTGTAAAGAACCGCACGTACGTCAGCGGCGACGTGAGCGGCGAATGATAGGTCATGAACAGGATCTCGTTCAGCCTGCCCGCCGTGAGGTAGTTGGCCGCCATCACTGCGAAGCTTACGAACACGAAGCCCAGGACGACCGGTGAATTGAATGTGATCCGTCTCTTCATCGCGCAGTCTCCCCGCTCTGTCCTTCGATCTCCGGCCGCAGCGCGAGGACCGCGTCCGTGATGATCTGCAGGTGGTCGAAGGCAGGCCGCCCCTGATCCGGCAGCTCCGGGATCACCTCATCGCCTTCCAGCCGTACGGGGATCCACTGCGCTTCCGCCGCGTCATCGCCCGCAGCAGCCTCAAGCGCGCCGTCCGGCAGCCAGACAGCATAAGCGGCCGACACGGTCCACCCCCGCGGGTCCCGTCCCGGCGCGCTGTAAATGCCGGTCAGCCGGAGCGAAAGCCCCCGGATCCCGGTCTCTTCTTCAAGTTCTCTGGCCGCGGTCTTCTCGATCGTCTCGCCCTCATCCGCAAAACCGCCCGGCAGCGCCCAGCAACCCAGATACGGATGACCGCCGCGGCGGATCATCAGCAGCCGGAGCTCCCCGTCCTGCCTGCAGAGCACGACGATATCCGCCGTCAGGGCCGGTTTCGGATAATTCTTCGTCCGGTATACGGCGATCGCCTCCGCCTCCGTCAGGCCGTTCCGGTCTCTCCTGCCGCCGGAGGTCCCTGTACGGTTTTTTTCCTGGATCATTCCGCTCATAACCGCTCCTTTCACGCTGTTTTCTGTAAACAGTTTACCACAATTGCGGCCATGGTAAAAGCAGAACTGCCCCGCTCTCCTTTCAGTTCACATCTTGAGCAGTTCCCATCGCGCGTGCGGAACGTTGAAGCGGATCACGAAGACCCGCTCCTGATCGCCGAACATTCCCCGGCAGGTATAGTCCCAGACCGGATTGCCCGTGACGGTCTCCTTTTTGACCGACAGGACCTTGTTGATCCGGATGATGTGGACGTTCCTGTATTGATCTTCGATCCGGAATTTGTGCGGCTCCGGCGCCTCCCCGACCCGGAAGGTCGCGATCATATCGATATTTCTGTTCATCAGCTTCATCTGTCTCTCCTGCTTCCCCGGTACCACCAGGTCGCGTCCTCGATGCTGTACGCCAGATTCAGCTCCCGGTACCTGCCGGAGATGCCGCACCGGCACAGATATTCATAGCCCCGGACAAGATGATAGAGCCGCCGCTCATCGACGGTGATGACGCGGTCGACCTGCACTGCCCGGCGCTCTCCCTCCTCGTCCGTGATCCGAAATCTCCAGGGGCGCGGAGGCTTCCCGATATAAAATACAGCGGTGACATCGACCGCCCTCGGTTCCTCTGCCGTCATCGTGCTGTTCTCCCTCCTGCTCCTCTTTTGCAACGCTCCTCCGTGATTTCGCAAGAGAATTATAACACTTCTGGTGCAAAAAGTAAACATATGTTCGTTTTTTTATCTTTGAACGCCCTGCGTTGCCCGCTCGCGGTGGGATCCGTATTTTTTGTGAATTCCCGGTTGCGTACTGGCATTTCATGATTGTATGCTGTATACTGATTGTGTATGATGTCTGCGTCCGCAGGCAAACCCGCCAAAAGGAGATCTCTCATGAACACTTACAGACGCTGGCTCTATCTCGCCACGGGAACGCTTATCCTGCTGTTCCTTGGGCTCATCTACGCGTGGTCCATCTTCCGGCTGCCGTTCAGCGCGGTCTTCCCGGAATGGACTGTTTCGCAGCTGTCGCTCGTGTTCACGATCTCCATGTGCTGCTTCTGCACCGGCGGATTCATCGGCGGGCAGTTGAGCCGGATCCTCGGCGTCCGGCAGCGGCTGCTGATCGCGGTAGTCCTGCTCTTCGCCGGATTCTTCTCCATCTCGCTCCTGAACGCGGCCGACGGGACCGGCAGCCTGCACAAGCTGTACATCCTGTACGGCGTGATCAGCAGCGGCGGCGCCGGCCTCGCCTACAATACGGTGCTCACGACGATCACCCGCTGGTTCCCGGACCGGGTCGGGCTCGCGTCCGGCGTCCTGCTGATGGGCTTCGGCCTCGGCAGCATCTTCCTGGGCAGGATCGTCAACACCCTGATCGCCGCGCACGGCCTGCTCATGACCTTCCGGTATCTGGCGTTCGCCTCGGCAGTCATCCTGGTGCTCGGGATGCTCATCCTCCGGCTGCCGAAGCAGACGGAAGCCGTACAGCAGGTCTCCGTGCAGGCAGATGCTTTCGCGGAGAACTACACCACGTCGGAGATGCTCCGCACCGCCCGCTTCTGGCTCTTCTTCATCTACTCCGCCTTTATCACGGCGGCCGGCCTCATGATCATCAACAGCGCGGCCAACATCTCCATCGCCTACGGCGGTCCCGCGGAGCTCGGGCTGAGCATCGCGGTCTTTAACGGCCTGGGCCGCATCAGCACCGGAGAGATCTTCGACCGCTTCGGAGGGAAGAAGACCCTGCTCATCACGGTCGTCATCCTGACCGTCGCCGGGATCCTGATGACGCTGGGCGATCTGACGAACTCCCTGATGCTGGTCATCGTCGGGATGATGATCGCCGGGCTGTCCTTCGGCGCGGCGCCGACGCTCAACTCCGCCTACATCAACAAGACCTTCGGTCCGGAGAACTTCACCTCCAACTACAGCACGGCCAACTTCAGCCTGCTGCCGGCCGCGATGGTCGGCCCGACGGTCTCCGCCAGACTGCTGGAGGCTGCGGACGGTGATTACGGCACGAACTTCATCTGTATCATCGGGATCGCAGTGATCTCGTTTGTGCTCTGGGTCCTGCTGGACAGAGCTTCTCGTAAATAAACAAGCCGGGGACGGGCCGCCCGCAGGCGGCCGTTCCCCCGGCATCGTCAGGCAGTGCAGTACCACCCCCGTCGCAGGCGCGAAACCTTGCGGCTTCCGGCTCTGCGCAGCTAAAGTATATCGCCTTTTATGTCCCGGCGGGAAGCCCTGAACTGGTGTTCTCGCCGGTTTGTACGTTTTTTGGTGCAATTTCGCGCTTTATGACCCGTAAAATGCGTAAAATGAAAAAGTAAACGCAATCTTACGGACCTCACGCGGTCTCCACCGCATCCAGCGCCTCCCGCAGGTCTGCGGGGAGTCTCCCTCTGCAGGTCTCCCGGAGTGCCGCCGGCACCCCGTAGTACGCCTCCGCCCCCTTGATCCCCTCAGGATGATTGTGCGTCACCTCTGCGGTCGC
>CAYLSR010000113.1:0-5702 GCA_964385855.1 uncultured Mogibacterium sp. | reverse complement strand
GCGGTGTCGCACAAAGGGGTTCAACGCGCGGCGCAGAAACAACGGAGTCATGAATCATCTCAGCAGACAGGGTGCTTCGGCACCCTGTTTGAGTGCCCGGGAACGGCTGGTCGTTATGGTTTTCAACAGGAATCCGATTATGTTTTTGTAAGAATACATGAATTTATATTGACAATCCCCATTGAATGGGTTATGATGCAAAAAGTAATTGAATATACGCCAAAGACTTTGACGGAGACAGTAGATCTGCATTCAAAGGCACAGCGAGCCGGGGACGGTGTGAGCCCGGTACCGAGTAGATGCTCATCGAATATCACTCCCGAGTTGCAGCGCTGAACGCGCCCTCCCCTCTGCACGGAGAATTCCGGGTGCCAGTAAGCTCTGACGGGCCTTCCCCGTAATCGGAAGAGCATATGATGGTATGCGCATGTAGCAGGTGGTTTATAAGCGATGATCTTGATCCTCGTCCTGATACAGGGCGAGGTTTTTTGTATCTCCCGGCTGTCATCCCATCCGCTTCGGTAAAAGTCCAGGCACGATCAAGATGTACAAATGAAACGGAGGAAATCATGAAAAAGGAACGTTCTGAAACAGTCGAAATCAGATGGCACGGACGCGGCGGTCAGGGTGCGAAGACAGCCTGCCTGCTGCTCGCGGATGCGGCATTCTGCTCGGGTAAATACGTGCAGGGATTCCCGGAATACGGTCCGGAGCGGATGGGCGCACCGATCACGGCCTACAACCGGATCTCGGATCACGAGAACACCGTCCATTCCAACATCTACAATCCGGATTACGTTGTCGTCGTGGATGAGTCCCTCCTCCACAGCGTCGACGTTACCGCAGGCCTCTCCGAGCAGGGCGCCGTCATCATCAACAGCGCACGGGATCCGGAGGAACTCCGGCAGGAACTGCGCGGTTACACCGGTAAAGTCTGCACGGTCGATGCCGCGGCGATCTCCATGGAAACGCTCGGCCGCAACATGCCGAACACCCCGATGCTGGCAGCCGCCGTCCAGGTCAGCGGCCTGATCGAAAAAGAACGCTTCTTAAAGGATATGGAACACTCTTTCCGGCACAAATTCTCGTCCAGACCGCAGGTCGTCGCCGGCAATATGCAGGCGCTCCGGGTCTCCATGGACCAGGTCCGTGTCGGATAGAAAGGAGTACCGATGTTCCGTTCTGCCAAAGACATACACGAAAACAGCCCGTGGCAGCAGCTCACGCCGGGCGCGGAAATCTATGAGCCGGGCACATCCCGCCTCGTCAGGACCGGTGAGTGGCGGACCCTCACGCCGGTCTTCGATCCGGCTGCCTGCCGGCAGTGCCTGCTGTGCGTCCCGTTCTGCCCGGACGCTTCCATTCCGGTGAGCGACAGCCGCCGGGGCGAGACCGATCTGGATCACTGCAAGGGATGCGGGATCTGCGCAAAGGTGTGCCCTTTCCACGCGATCACGATGGAACAGGAGGTGCGGTGATGAGTTTCCGAACCAGACTCAGCGGCAACGAAGCAGTCGCCTACGCCATGAAGCAGGTCAACCCGGATGTCATGGGCGCCTTCCCGATCACGCCGTCCACGGAGATCCCGCAGTACTTCGCAGGCTACATCGCAAACGGTGAAGTCGACACGGAGTTCGTGCCGGTCGAATCCGAGCATTCCGCCATGTCCACCAGCATCGGCGCTTCCGCTGCGGGCGCCCGGGCGGTGACCGCGACCTCGTCCGCCGGCCTGGCATATATGTGGGAGCTCCTGTATGTAGCGGCTTCCAGCCGCCTGCCGATCGTGATGGCCGTCGTCAACCGTGCGCTGACAGGCCCGATCAACATCAACTGCGACCACTCCGACTCCATGGGGTGCCGCGATACGGGCTGGATCCAGATCTACGCGGAGAACAACCAGGAAGTCTACGACAACTATGTGCAGGCCTTCCCGATCGCGGAAGCCTGTCGGCTGCCGGTCATGATCTGCCAGGACGGGTTCATCACGAGCCACGCGCTGGCCAACATCGAGCTGTCGGACGACGCGGATGTCCGCGCGTTCGTCGGTGAATACGAGCCGGAGCACTACCTTTTGAACGAAGAAGAGACGCTCGCCGTGGGCGCTTACGGCATCTCCGCCTACTACATGGAGATCAAAAAAGCCCAGGCGGAAGCGATGAAAGCCAGCCGGAGTCGGATCCTGGAAGTCGGTGAGGCATTCGGCAAAATGACCGGCCGCACCTACGGCATGATCGAACAGTACCGCATGGAGGACGCCGAACTGGCTGCGGTCGTGATCGGATCTTCCGCAGGCACGGGCAAATCCGCCGTGGATCAGCTCCGCGCAGAGGGTGTCCGGGCAGGACTCATCAAGATCCGGGTCTTCCGTCCCTTCCCTGCGGAAGAACTGAGAGAAGCACTCCGCGGCACCAAAGCGGTCGCCGTCATGGACAAAGCCGAGGGCTTTTCCGCCTGCGGCGGACCGGTCTTTGCCGAGACCCGGTCTGCCCTCTATGATCTTCCGGACCGTCCGCAGATGGTCAACTACGTCTACGGCCTGGGCGGCCGCGATGTGACGACGGAAACCTTCCGCGAGATCTTCGGGGCGCTTTCCGTCATGGCGGAAACCGGCGAGACCGGCGAGACGTACCGTCACATCGGGGTCAGGGAGGAGTGAGCATGGCATACAGTCTGAAAGAAGAATTGAATAAAAAGCCGAGATTCGCTCCGGGGCACCGTCTGTGCGCCGGCTGCGGCGCGGGCGTCGTCGTGCAGGGCGTGCTGCGCGCGCTCGACGAAGGAGACCGCGCGGTCATCAGCAACGCGACCAGCTGCCTCGAGGTCTCCAGCTTCATCTACCCGAACACCGCGTACGAGGACAGCTATATCCACAGCGCCTTTGAAAACGGCGCGGCCATGACCGGCGGCGTCGAAACCGCCTACCGCGTGCTCAAGCGGCGCGGCAAGGTCAAAGGCAATTACAAGTTCATCTGCTTCGGCGGCGACGGCGGCACCTACGACATCGGTCTGCAGTCCCTGTCCGGCGCGATGGAACGCGGACACGACATGGTATACGTCTGCTATGACAACGAAGCCTACATGAACACGGGCATCCAGCGGTCCTCCTCCACCCCGCGCTTCGCCGACGCGACGACCACTCCGGTGGGCAGCGAAAGCTACGGCAAGAAGCAGAACAAGAAAGACCTGACGGAGATCATCGCTGCGCACCACATCCCGTACGCCGCTCAGACGACGATGCTCGGCGATTTCCGAGACCTGCACGAGAAGGCGCACCGCGCGATCTACACGGAAGGACCGTGCTTCCTCAACGTCCTCTCCCCTTGCCCGCGCGGCTGGCGGTACGAGGCCGAAGACCTCGCTCTGGTCTGCAGAAAGGCAGTCGATACCTGCGTCTGGCCGCTGTACGAGGTCATCGACGGCCGGTATCACCTCACCTATCAGCCGAAGAAAAAGCTGCCGGTCGAGGAGTTCCTGCGCCTGCAGGGCCGGTTCCGCCACATGTTCCGACCGGGCAACGAATGGATGATCGAGGAGGCCCAGCAGTACGTGGACGAACGCTGGGAGGAGCTGCTCGTGAAGTGCGGAAGCAGCCGGTAAAGGGTGAATCGTGCTTCTGTAAAATGCGTGCCGGAAGCGCACGGCATCACCGAAAAGAGAAAAGAAAAAGCCTGAAATCCCAAGGACTTCAGGCTTTTATCATGCTATGGTGCGCCCGCAGGGGCTCGAACCCCGAACCTTCTGATTCGTAGTCAGACACTCTATCCGATTGAGCTACGAGCGCTTAAGCGACTTAAATATATTACATCAATCCGTATTGTTTGTCAATACTTATCTGAAGCAAATTCTCTGCTCTTCCCCTGCCGGTCCCGTTTAACGCCACACGAACCACGTATACAGGTATCCGCACGTGACGGCCGTCAGCGTGAACGGCACGCCGATCTTCATGAAATCGACGAACGCGATCGGGTGCCCGTTCCGGCGGAGCATCCCGACGGCGGTGATGTTGGCGGACGCGCCGATCGGCGTCAGGTTGCCGCCCAGCGTCGCCCCGGTCAGCAGCCCGAAGTACAGCAGGTACGGTTCGATCCCCATCGCCATCGTCACGCTCTGGAGGACCGGAAGCATCGTGGCGACATACGGGATATTGTCCACAAAGGCCGAGACCAGGACCGATCCCCACACGATGATCGTATACAGGAGGAACAGGTTCGAACCGCCCACCCGGACGATCCACCCGGCGATATCTTCGATCAGGCCGACTTCCGTGATCCCGGCGATCACTATGAACAGCCCGGTCAGCAGGAGCAGCGTTTCGTAGTCGATGCTCTTGACCGCATCGAGCACCCGGTCGCTGTCCCCGTAGCGGACCAGATCGAGAATGACGGCCGCCACGGCGTACGCCATGCAGATGAAGCCGTTGGTCATCTCCGGTTTTGTCGGGATGAAGGATGCAGCGATCAGCGTCACCACCACGAGGATCAGAAGCACGGACGGCAGCTTGTCTTTTACCTCCGCCGGCTCCCCGGCCTCGACCGGCTGGCGCATCTTACTGAAGAGGATCATCATGACCGGCACCGTTATGACCGCGCCGATCTCAACCGCAAAGAAAATGCCCGGCCTGCCGTGGAACCAGAAGAAGGACATGAAGTCCATCTTCGCGTACGCGGCGAGCATCATGGACGTCGTATCGCCGACGAGCGTCGCCGCGCCCTGCAGATTGGACGACACCGCGATCGACAGGATCATCGGTACCGGTGAGACATCCAGCTTCCTGCAGATGGCGAGGCCGACCGGCGCCACCATGAGCACCGTGGCGACATTGTCGATGAACGCGGAGATCAGCCCCGAAAACAGCGACATATAGATGATGACCCACATGAGGTTTTTGGACTTGCCGAGCAGCAGGTCGGCCAGCCGATTTGGCATCCTGGAGCCGATAAAGTAGTGGACGACGACCATCGTCCCCGCGATCATCATCAGGATATTCCAGTTCACGGAAGCAAAAGCTTCCGCCGGGCGGATGACGCCCACGATCATGAATAGGATCGCCGAAACCAGCGCCGCGTAGACGCGCAGCTTCTGGAACGAGATCATGATCAGATACATGATGATAAATATGATGATCGCGAATACCTTCATTTTGCCTTATCCTTCCGTGTCCATCTTCCGGGTCTGCCACAGTGAACAAAAAATGACCCACTCAGCCCGTCTGTCGATCCTGCTGAAATGAGTCTTGCAATTTAAAGCTTGCCGGATAGAACGCGCTATCGTGATGACGACTTGCTGCGCGCCGGGCGCGCCTGCTACTCCCTCATCATTTTCAATCCGTTCCTTTCGGAACCAATTCATCTTATCATACACGCCTGACAGGAGTCAACCGTCAAAAATGCTGCCGCGGCATTGCCCGCGGCAGCATCGTGTGCATGGATTTCAGCTCTTACAGCGCATAGCCTGCATGGAAAGCCTTCTGGTTGAGTTCGACGAACTTCGGCTTTACGTTCGCAGCGATCTCCGCATCCCAGTCGATCTCATCGAGTCCGCCCATGGACTTGACGAGCGCGCCGAGGAGGACGATGTTCATCGCCTTCGGGTTGCCGAGTTCCGTCGCGATATCCGCAGCCTTGAACGCGAGGACATCGCACTTCTCTCTCAGGTGATCGATGATGCCTTCCGGATACTCCGCTTTGCCCAGATTGACCGGA
>CAYLSR010000112.1:0-5706 GCA_964385855.1 uncultured Mogibacterium sp. | reverse complement strand
GATTGATTTCTATAAAGAATGCAGGAAGCAGGGCATCAAGCCGATCATCGGCTGCGAGGTCTACACTGCTGCCCGTACGATGGCGGACCGGGATCCGGAGAAGGACCGGAGCAGCGGGCACCTCATCCTGCTCGCCGAGAATCAGGCAGGCTATAAGAACCTGGTCAAGATCGTGTCGGCAGGGTACGTCGAAGGCTTTTATTTCAAGCCGAGGATCGACAAGGCGGTCCTCCGCGCGCATAGCGAGGGAATCATCTGTCTGTCCGGCTGCCTGGCGGGCAACGTGCAGCGCAGGCTTCTGCTGGGCGACTATGACGGGGCGAAGCGCGAGGCGATCGAGCTCCGGGAGATCTTCGGGGCGGACAACTTCTTCCTCGAGGTGCAGAACCACGGGCTGACGGACGACAAACCGGTCATCGCGGGGCTGAAGCGGCTCTCCATCGATCTCGGGATCCCGCTCGTCGCGACCAACGACGCCCATTACATCCGCCGGGAAGACGCGGAGGCGCAGGATGTCCTCATGTGCATCCAGACCGCGTCCAACATCGACGACGAGAAGCGCATGCGCTTCGAAAACGACGAATTCTACCTCAAGTCCGAGCAGGAGATGCGGGCGCTCTTTCCGGATCTGCCGGAGGCCTGCGACCGGACGCAGGAGATCGCGGACCGGTGCAACGTCGAGTTCACGTTCGGCGAATACCACCTGCCGGAATACATCCCGCCGGAGGGCCTGACCAACGACGAGTACCTCCGCCGGCTCTGCTACGACGGTCTGGCGCAGCGGTACGGGCAGGAAGCGCTCTCGGAGACGTCGATGTACCGGCAGCGGCTGGAATCCGAGCTGTCCGTCATCGAGAACATGGGCTACGTCGAATACTTCCTGATCGTCTGGGATTTCATCCACTACGCGAAGAGCCGCGGCATCGCGGTCGGACCGGGCAGAGGGTCGGCCGCGGGCAGCATCGTTTCGTACGCGCTCGACATCACGGAGATCGATCCGATCAAATACAGCCTCTTCTTCGAGCGCTTCCTGAACCCGGAGCGCGTGAGCATGCCGGATATCGACGTCGATTTCTGCATCGAGCGGCGCCAGGAGGTGATCGACTATGTCGTGCGCAAGTACGGCCGGGACAAGGTCTCGCAGATCATCACCTTCGGGACGCTCAAGGCGAAAGCTGCGGTCCGGGATGTCGCGCGGGTGCTGAACGCGACCTACGCGGAGGGCGACGCGATCGCGAAGGCGATCCCGAACGAGCTCGGCATCACGATCGCCAAGGCGCTCGAGGTCAATCCGCAGCTCCGGGAGCGGTATGAAAACGAAGAACAGGTGCGCCGGATCCTTGACCTGTCGATGGCGGTGGAAGGACTGCCGCGCCACGCGTCCACGCACGCGGCGGGCGTCGTGATCAGCAAGCTGCCGCTGGACGAATACGTGCCGCTGTACAACTCCGAGAAAGGCACGGCGACGCAGTTCAACATGAC
This sequence comes from uncultured Mogibacterium sp., assembly GCA_964385855.1. Lineage (GTDB taxonomy): Bacteria > Bacillota > Clostridia > Peptostreptococcales > Anaerovoracaceae > CAYLSR01. The sequence continues at coordinate 4,224 of CAYLSR010000112.1, read as the reverse complement.
GACTATCGAGGAGCTGGGGCTCCTCAAGATGGACTTCCTCGGCCTCCGCAACCTGACGGTGATTCGCGACGCGCTTCGGCTGATCCGGGAGCAGCATGGGGTCGAGATCGACTTCAGCCGGATGGACTACGACGACCCGAAAGTCTATGAACTGATCGCGGACGGCAACACACAGGGCGTCTTCCAGCTGGAAAGCGGCGGTATGACGGATTTCATGAAGAACCTCCGGCCGACCTGCTTTGAAGACATCGTCGCGGGGATCTCCCTGTACCGTCCGGGTCCGATGGACTCCATCCCGAAATACATCGAGAACAAAAAACACCCTGAAAAGGTCACCTATATCGACCCGCATCTGGAGCCGATCCTCGGCGTCACCTACGGATGCCTGGTCTACCAGGAGCAGGTCATGCAGATCGTTCGGGATCTCGGCGGCTACTCCTACGGCCGGTCCGATCTCGTCCGCAGGGCGATGAGCAAGAAGAAGATGTCGGTCATGCTCGAAGAGAAGGAATACTTCATCTACGGCAAGAAGTCGGCGGACGGGCGGACGGAGATTCCGGGCTGCATCGCGAAGGGCATCCCGGAGAAGGCCGCGGAAGCGATCTTCGAAGACATGGTCAGCTTTGCGCAGTACGCGTTCAACAAATCGCACGCGGCGGCGTACGCGGTCATCTCGTACGAGACGGCCTACCTGAAGTGCCACTACCCGGTCGAGTTCATGGCCGCGCTGATGACGAGCATGATGGGGCAGGCCCGGCACATCGCGGCTTACACGAGGAACTGTCAGGAGATGGGGATCCGGGTGCTCCCGCCGTCCGTGCTGTACAGCGGTAAGGATTTTACCGTCGAGAACGGGCAGATCCGCTACGGCCTCGCGGGCGTCAAAAACGTCGGGAACGGGATCGTGCAGGCGATCATCGACGCCAGGCAGCGGAACGGTTTGCCATCGGACATCTACGAGTTCGTCGAGGGGATCGATCCGAAGGAACTCAATAAGAAGGCGATCGAATCCCTCATCAAGGCCGGCGCGCTCGACGACATCCATCCGAACCGGGCGGCGCTCTACGCGGTGCACGAGGAGGCGGTCTCCCGCGCGCAGCAGAGCGCGAAGCGCAATTCCAGGAACCAGATTTCGTTCTTCCAACTGGATGACAGCCTGATGGAGGAGGTTCACCTGACGCCGGAGCTGCCGAAGGTCCGGAATTTTGAGACGGACCAGCTGCTCGCGATGGAGAAGGAGATGCTCGGCGTCTACATCTCCGGGCATCCGCTCGACGATTACCGGGAGCTGATCGACCGCTATACCACCTGCTCCACCACGGAGCTGATGGCGGATGCGGGGAACGACTTCGCCGGCATCCCGGCGGGCGAACTCGACGGTACCCGGAGCGCCTACGCGAAGTTTCACGATGGAGACCGTGTCATCATGGCCGGGATGCTGACGGCCGTCAAGACGATGATCACCAAGAAATCTCAGGAGATGGCGCGGGTGCAGCTGGAGGATTACGGCGGCATCATGAACGCGATCATCTTTCCGGGTGTGTTCGAGAAGTTCCGGTTTCTCATCGCGAACGACGCCATCGTCGCGGTCTCTGGCCGGCTGTCCTTCAAAGAGGATTCGGAGCCGGAACTGCTGATCGATAACGTGGCGGACATCCGGCAGATCGCGGAGTTCGCGCGGGAATCCTCGTGGCGGGACCGCAGAAACGGCGGCTATCAGGAGCCTCGGAGAGAAGCGCCTCGGCCGGAACGGGAAAGCACCGCGCCGCCGGCGCTGGTCAAGCTGCGCGTGACGGATGAAGTGATGGAATACGCGGGCGGCAAAAGAGAGTGTCTGGAGCAGATCATGGACATCCTGTATCATTATCCGGGACGGCGCGATGTGCTGGTCTTCCTGCCGGACGGCTCCAAAGTCCGGGCCAGTAAGGAGTACCGGGTCCGCTGGGATGACGCGCTCCGGCTGGAGCTGGAAGATCTGCTGGGTGAAGAGAATGTCAAAGGAGGAGCATAGATCATGAAGAGAATAGCGGTTTTGACGAGCGGCGGCGACGCGCCGGGCATGAATGCGGCGATCCGGGCGGTCGTGAGGCTGGGCCTCAACGCCGGCATGGAGGTATACGGAGTTCATCGCGGGTTCGAAGGGCTGATCGACGGCGATCTGGAGCGGATGTATCTGAGGTCGGTCGGGGATATCCTGCACCGGGGCGGCACATTCCTCAAGACGGCCCGCAGTGAGCGCTTTAAAACGGAAGAAGGGCGCCGGAAGGCGGCGGAAAGCCTGAAAGCGCTGGACATCGAAAACCTCGTGGTGATCGGCGGCAACGGTTCGCTCATCGGCGCCCTGCAGTTTTCGGAGCTCGGGTTTGACGTACAATGCCTGCCGGGCACGATCGACAACGACCTCAGCTATACGGATCTGACGATCGGGTTCGATACGGCAGTCAATACCGTGCTGGACGCGATCACCCGGATCCGGGACACCTCTTCCGCGCATGACCGCATCACGGTCATCGAGGTCATGGGCAGGAAGTGCGGAGATATCGCGCTGTATTCCGGCCTGGCCGGCGGCGCGGAGGTCGTACTGGTTCCGGAAAAGGAATGCCGGATGGAGGACGTCCTCGCAAAGGTCAACGAAGGGATCCAAAGCGGCAAGCAGCACAGCATCATCATCTGCGCGGAGGGGTATCCGATGAGCTCCAAGGAGGTCGCCGACTACCTGTCCGGTAAGACCGGCCGGGATATCCGTCTGGTGGTCCTTTCCTATCTGCAGAGGGGCGGCTCGCCGACGCTGCAGGACCGCATGTTCGCGACGGAGTGCGGTGATGTTGCTATCCGCAACATCCTGGACGTGAAACGCAATCAGGCGATCGGCATCCGGGACGGCAGTGTGCAGTCCTTCGATCTCGCGGAAGCGCTGAAGGTCGAAAAGCAGTTTGACCTGCGGCTCTACGAGATGGTCGACCTTCTGAGCATATAAATATGAAAGGACCTTCGGCAGCAGGAGATTTGTCATGAGCAAGGCGATCGTCATTTATTCATCCAAGCGGGGATCGACCCGCCAATACGCGGACTGGATCGCGGAAGCCCTGAACTGCAGTGCCGTTCCGCTGGATCAGATGTCATCGGAAGAGCTCCGGGAGTACGATGCCGTCCTCTACGGCGGCTGGCTCCGCGGCAGCGGGATCATCGGCTGGAAGGAGATCGCGCCGGCGCTGGCGGGCCTGTACGACCGCACCGTGCTGTTCATCACGGGCATCTCGGAGTACACGCCGGCCAACTACATGCAGATCTGCGAGATCAACTTCGGCGGTCTCGGCGAGATGGGGAAGATGCAGCTCTTTTTCACGCCGGGGAAATACGACCCGGCGGAGGTGAAGGGGCTGGACCGCTTCCTTATGAAGGTCTCGCGGTCCGTGCTGAAGTCGGGCAAGACGAAGGAAGGCGCATCCGATGCGGACCGCATGATCGACGCGATCGATCACGGTGTGGACAAGGTGGATCGGCGCTACGCGGAGCCGGTCATCCGGGCGGCCCGGAAGCTGCTCGGGGCCGATCCGGCGGATGGTTCAGCCGTGAAAGAGCCGTCCGACGACGGGCAGCAGGCATAGAGAAAGGAAAGGCGATGGACCGGAAGATCCTGCACTGCGATATGAATGCGTTCTTCGCCTCCGTGGAACTCCTGGAACACCCGGAGCTCCGGGAGGTGCCGGTCGCGGTCGCCGGAGACCCGGACAGCCGCCACGGGATCGTGGTCGCCAAGAACGAGCCGGCCAAACGGGCCGGTGTGGTGACGGCGGAGACCGTCCAGTCCGCGCGCCGGAAGTGCCCGGACATCGTCTTCCTGCCGCCGCACCACGAAAAATACCGCTACTACAGTGAGAAGATCAATCAGGTCTATCTGGAATACACGGATCAGGTGGAGCCGTTCAGCGTCGACGAATCCTGGCTGGATGTGACCGGGAGCGAGACCCTCTTCGGGCCGGCGCCGCAGATCGCCGACGAGATCCGGCGGCGGATCCGGGAGCAGTTCGGGCTGACGCTGTCTGCCGGCGTCTCATGGAACAAGACCTTCGCCAAGATGGGCTCCGAATACAAAAAACCGGATGCGACGACCGTGATTACCCGGGAGAATTACCGGGAACTGCTCTGGCCGCTGCCGGTCGGAGAATTCTTTTTCATCGGGAAGGCGACGGCGGAGCGGCTGAACGCACTGCACATCTACAC
>CAYLSR010000111.1:0-5713 GCA_964385855.1 uncultured Mogibacterium sp. | reverse complement strand
AACGGGATCACGGTCGACCAGTCGATCATCGACCGGTACCGCGGGCTGGATCGCGGCCCCGCGGAAGATCTGGCCGTAAAGCTGACGGTGGAACGCGCGGAGCGGATCGCACCGCTGGTCGACGGGTTCTACGTCATCACACCGTTCCGCAGGGTGGAGCTGATGCTCCGGATCCTCCGGGAGCTGCGCCGGCTGATCGGGGAAGAAAGCACCCGTTGAGCGGGTCACGCCCCCAGCCGATCCAGGGCTTCCCGAGCCTGCTCGCTGCCGAGATCCGCGGCTTCCCGGTACCACTCCAACGCCGGGTCATCCGTACCGTAATGGTTCTCGGTACACCATCCGACCATATACAGGCCGTCGGCATCTCCGGTGCCGGCGGCTTTTCTGTACCACAGATACGCCTGCCGCGGGTCCTCCTCCGTGCCGAAACCGTGCTGATACAGGAGACCGAGATTGTACATGCCCTCCGCGTTCCCGGCCTCTGCGAGCTTTTTGATCCACTCGAACGTCTTCTCCCGGTCGACTTCCGTCCCAATCCCGTCGCGGTAGCACCGCGCCAGATGGTACATGCCGAGGTCGTTGCCGGCTTCCGCCGCCTTGCGGTACCACTCGAACGCGAGCGCAGGATCCTTGCCGGTGCCCAGGCCGTCCTCGTAGCTGATCGCCATGTTGACCATGCCGGCCGGTTCGCCGGCCTCCGCGGCTTTCCGGCTCCATTCAAACGCCTGCGCCGGATCTGCCTCGACACCGGTCCCGTTCTGATAGCAGTTCGAGACGGCGATCATGCTGGTGGTGTCCCCGGCTTCCGCACCCTTCCGGTACCACTCAAACGCGAGGACCGGATCCTGATCGATCCCCCAGCCGTTTTCGTAGCAGTCTCCGAGCAGAAGCATCGCGTCCACGTTGCCGGCCTCCGCCGAAGTCTGAAGGAAAGCCACGTCGTCCGGTTCGATCACGTCCTTTTCGGCAATCGAGACCATCGCCGCGCCGTAGATGTCGTAGGAGAGCGCCTGGTTCCTGCGGGAGATCACGGTGTTGTGCCAGACCAGCGCACCGGTGACCGCGATGACGACGGCCGCGATGGAACCGATCATCAGCCCCGTACGGCGCTTCCGCTGCTTTTCGCGATCCACGAGGCGGTTGAAGCGGATATCGAGCAGGATGGCGACGAGCTTCAGGAACGCCTTGTTTTTGCCGATCTCCAGGATGTTGGTGCCGAGCATGCTCCGGTCTTCAGTGCTGCGAAGCGCTTCCGGGTAGCATTCCAGCTCCGGCCGGTCGCTGTCCGGCTCGCCTTCGACGATGAACGGGATGATCCGGTCGGCGCGGCCCAGCGACTGGAAGTACCGGACCTCTTCATCGACCCAGACCGAGGCCGCGCTCGCCGGCGAGCAGATCACGATCAGGTAGCGGGAGGCCCGAAGCTCCTTGCGCAGGGAGGCCTGCAGCTCCGAACCGGCCAGGTCCGTCTGGTCCCGGAAGACGCGCAGGCGCTTGCCGGTGACCGCGGTCTCACCGAGATCCCGTGGAATGTGAAAGGTCTCCAGCTTGCGCTGCAGCCATTGCCCCCAGCTCAGGTCCTTGTGGCTGTAGCTGATGAAAGCGTCAAATGCATAGTCTTCCATGAGGATGCCTCCTGTCCGAAGGATCATTACTGGATATAGACGATCGAGGTCCGCCGGAACGCAGAGGCGATCCGTACGAAGGCGGAATAGATCAGTCCGGCCGCGTAGATATATACGACGACCCGGAAGGACGCGTAGACTGCACCGCCGATCAGGACCGCGCCTGCGAGCACCAGGTTTGTGATGCCGTACACGAGCCGGTATTTCCATCGCGGTGAACCGACAGACCGCGCTTCCAGGCTCCTCAGGATGTCGATCCCGCCGTAAAACGCGTGGACTCCGACGAGGTACAGGACGATGTAAAGCAACGGGTTGTTTTCCAAAGAGGACGTGAAGATGCCGAGCTCAAGAAACAGGATGCCCCGATACAGCGCGGATCTGCCGCCGACCATGGACCTCGCCATGGTAAAGTAATAGAAGAGTGCGTGCAGCCCCTTCAGCGTAAAGGAGATCCCGAGGATCATCAGGATGATGAGCAGCCCGCCCGAAGGCTCGGCAAACAGCAGCACGCTGAACAGTACTGTTACAAGCCCTTTCACCACTTCGCGGATGCGCCCGAATTTAGTCATCGCTCTGCACCTCCCGATACGCTTTGATCAGCCTGCGAAAATCCCGGATCCCCCGGAATCCGTGGGTGTCGTAATCATAGGACAGACCCGCGAGCAGGTTGCCGGAGCGGAAGATGCGGCCGGTCACCATGCTCTTCTGCGCAAGTGCAGCCAGGATGAACTGCCCGAGGAAGGTCGCATCCTTCGCGTCTTTGTCCGCGCTCCGGTATTCCTGCTGATACTTTTCGAGATCAAAATCCTCGATCCTCTGACCGGAAAGCGTCTCGCCGAACTGTTTCCAGTCCTCACTCGCATCGAGCTGACGCCGCGTGAGGATCTCACCGATCTGCTCCCGCCAGGGATTGATCGCTTCCACGTCATACTGTTCCTTGTCAAAGGTCGCGAGATCTCCCCGGAGATACTTCAGCGCGCAGATCATCTGCGTGAATGCGTGCAGGTAATCGGACGGATTGTCCTTGATCACCTCCCGATAGTCCGCCCAGGCCGGCAGATACCGGTAGCGCGCGAAGCTGTAGTCCGGCAGATGGCCGGCACGTCCGTGCCCGAGGTTCATGACGGAGTTCTCTTCTCCCTGATAGAGGCTGTTCGTATATTTGCCCGTGTCCGGATCGTCCGCGGAATACGGGTTGTGGTTGAAATGGATCTCCCGTTCCTCGGAACCGTCCGGTCCGCGGACGATCTCATAGAAGTAGTAATTGGTGTTGTTGATCGCCAGGGAAGGGGTCCCGGCAAAATGCCGGTGCGCCCAGGTGTCCGCGAGTACGTGCATCGCGAGACCGGCCGCCTGCAGCGAGCGACCCTTCGCCAGTTCGACCGTGCTGATGAGGAGGTCGCTGTTCGGTTCGCAGATCAGCCGGTACTTCTGCAGATACCGCTTGCTGCAGTGATCTTTCTTCGCGTGCAGGTCGCCGGGCAGGAAGTGAAAGGACGCCCAGATCCTCGTGATGTCCTGCTGAGTGACGGGGTCGGAGTTCAGGTCCATCAGCTCCAGCTGGAGCTGGGTCGTGGCTGCGGCGCCCGGACCGCCGATCTTGCGAAGGAGCGTCCGGGAGCAGCAGTCCGTAAACTGAGCGCTGTATGCGATCTGCAGGCTCTCCTCGTGGGAATACCCTGCGATATATGCCGCGCAGTAGGTCGCGTAGTAATGAAAATCCGAATTCATTGCGATGCCTCCTGCGACCGGTGCTTCCGGACCCTGACCGCGGAAACGACCATTTCCGACATCATGATCAGTGAAGTCAGTTCGATGATGATAAAAGAAACAGATCCTTCCGCCTGCTGCCCGTCTGCTTTGAAAAAGAACGTTGCGATCCCGAAGATCAGCAGCAGCAGGCTGAACAGGATCATGATGCAGGTGAGAAGGATGTAGAGGCGGCTTCGCTTGCGGCCCATCCCTTCCGCGATCGCGGAGCGGCCGACATACAGTCGGACCGAGATGTCGAGGAGTGTGGCCAGAAGGATGACCGCCAGGATGATCCCGTAGGCGGTCTGCTCCGAAAAGACCCCATCCTGCGCCGCCGTCTCCGCCGCCAGCGCATACAGAGAAGCGCGGTCCGTCAGCAGAAGCAGGACGGATTTGGCAAATGACCATGCACCCAGGGCGATGATCCCCGTCCCGACGATGATCAGGAGATTGCGGGCGCGTCGGATTCGGATGTCTTCAGGGTCGTTGTGGATCTTCACGGAAAGCACCTTTCGATCATACAGGCAGGAGGCCGGAGGACCCGGCTCCTGCTTTAACTATACCACAACAGGGGAAGGCATGAAAGCATTCTTATCATGCGCCCGGCGGGCGCCGGCGTCACGAGGGAATTGACATTGCCGGCAGACTTGGCTAGAATCAAAAGGGCAGTTGTGTAAGGAGAACAGAAAGGGAGCAGGGACATGATGGAAGGCTTTTACAGGGGGATCAACCTCGGCGGCTGGCTGTCTCAGTGCGATTACAGCCGGGAACGGCTGGATCACTTTATCAGGGAAGAGGATTTCAGGACGATCGCGTCCTGGGGGCTGGATCATGTCCGGCTGCCTGTCGACTATAACGTGCTGGAGGAACAGCCTGAAGACGCGAAGGCCGGCGGGCCGGTCGGACTCGGCAGAGTCGTGCGCGCGGTCGGTCTGGCCCGGAAGCACGGGCTGAACGTCGTGGTCGACCTCCACAAGACGCCGGGGTATTCGTTCGATGCCGGCGAGAAAGAGGCCGGCTTTTTCGAGAGTGAAAAGTATCAGGAGCGGTTCTATGAACTGTGGGAGAGGCTGGCGGAGGCGTTCGGCGACGATCCGGAGCACATCCTGTTCGATCTCCTGAACGAGATCACGGACCGTGAAGTGTTGCCGCAGTGGCAGAGGGTTTCGGCGGAGTGCGTCCGGCGGATCCGGAAGTACGCGCCGGACACGCGGATCCTGATCGGGAGTTATGACTATAACGATGTCCGGGCGGTCGCGGACCTCGACCTGCCGGAGGACGATCGGCTGGTGTACAGCTTCCACTGCTACGAACCACATTTCTACACGCATCAGGGCGCGTACTGGGATGCCGGGATCGACCGGGACCGCAGGGTCTCCTTTGAAGAGGCCAATATCGATGACCGGTATTTCGACCGGCTTTTCGAGACCGCCGTCCGCAAGGCGGCGGAGGAGGGAAGAGAACTCTACTGCGGCGAATTCGGCGTCATCGACGTCGTGCCGCCGGAAGACGCGATCCGGTGGTTTCGGGTCCTCCACCGGGCGTTTGAACGGTACGGGATCGGACGGGCGGTCTGGAGTTACCGGGAGATGGACTTCGGCCTCGCGGACGCCCGGATGGACGGCGTGCGGGATGAACTCCTGACGCTCCTGTAGGGAACAGAAAAGCTCAAAAAACAGGAACAGCCCCTCATGCGGCGGGGCTGTTCCTGTTTTTTATCAAAAGAGGTCAGATTGAAGAAGAAACGTTATAAGGTGACCGTGACGGTCAGCTCGGCAGGGGCCTCCGGGACAGGGATCAGGGTGATGTCCCTGCCGGCGCTGCCGGTCTCCGTGCCGTCAAACGGTTTCCCGTCGATGGTCACCGAGGTGACGCCTTTCTGCGAACCGTTCGGGTTCTCGACGGTGATATGGTAGAGGGAACCGCGGAACTTCCGGTCGCAGCGGAAGGACTTCACGCCGGACGGGATGCACGGATCGATGCGAAGCCCGTCGAATTCCGGCCGGATCCCCAGGATGTACTGGCTCATACAGGTGAAGGTCCAGGCCGCCGTGCCGGTCAGCCAGCTGTTCTTGCCCTCGCCGTGCGTGGCGGCATCTCTGCCCGCGACCATCTGGCAGTAGACGTACGGCTCCGTCCGGTGGATCTCGCCGATCTCCTCCAGGTAGACCGGACAGGTCTTGCGGAAGACCTCAAAAGCCCTGTCACCGTGCCCGAGGACGGTTTCGGCGCAGGCGATCCACGGATTGTTATGGCAGAAGATCCCCGCGTTTTCTTTATAGCCCGGCGGATACGAGGTGATCTCTCCGAGTTCGAGGCGATACCGGGTATACGCA
>CAYLSR010000110.1:0-5722 GCA_964385855.1 uncultured Mogibacterium sp. | reverse complement strand
ACATGGTCGATGAAGGGACGCCGGTGGTGATCCGGTAAGCATCGCAGCAAACGGAAAGAGCAGGTCCGGGGACCTGCTCTCTTTTGATGTTCTGCCCTGTCGCATCAGTGGTTATGCCTGTCCTCCCGGCGCTCCTCGAGCTCCTTCATGTAGCCCGCGGTGATGATGCCGGCCGGCAGCGCCACGATTGCCACGCCCAGGAACGACGAGAGCATCGTCACGACCCGGCCGATCACCGTGACCGGATAGAGGTCGCCGTAACCCACCGTCGTCAGCGAGACGGTCGCCCAGTAGACCGCTTCAAAGTAGTTGTCGAAGGAATCCGGCTCCACGTTCAGGATGATCAGCGCGGACGTCAGGACGTAGGCGATGGTCAGCGTGCCGACCGCGATCAGCGAATCCTTGGACCGCCGGATCACGGAGAGGATCATGTCGAAATTGCGTGAATACCGGAACGCCCGGAAGACCCGGAGCACCCGGAACGCTCTTGCCATACGGACCAGACGGAAGAGCCCGAATCCGTGGTTGAGCATCAGGAAATGCGGGAGGATCGACAGCAGGTCGATGATCGCCATCGGTGAAAACGGATAGCGGACGAAGGACCAGACCGACGCCTTCCCGTATTTGAGGTCCGCCGTCGCAAGGCGGAGGATGTAATCGACGATGAAGATCGCCACACAGACCCGCTCGATGGAGACCCATGCCGGCGGGACCTCTTTCATGGCCAGCGGGATGATGCTGAGGAGGATGATCACGATCATCGCCATGTCATAGAAATGGCTGACGCGGTCGTCCGTCTGAGCGATCTCGATGATTTCGTAGATTCTCTTGCGCATGATACTGCTCCTGACCCCGGCGCACAAAGTACGCCGGGGTAATTATTGCCGATATCACGGTCTCACGATCCCCTTGATCCTGCTGGAGGTCACCGGGTAGGTCTTGCGGAGGCACTCGCCCGCGCCGCCGTTGTTGGCGCTCGCGCCGGTGTTACCTTCGATCGTCGTGATCGTCGTCCCGTCGTTCTTCTCCACGATGCCGATGTGCGTCCCGTTGCCGGAACCGAAGATGATGAGGTCTCCCGGCTTCGCCGTCGCGACCGGCACCCACTTCGAGAACTTCGTCGCGAACTTGGAGTAGGACGGCACGTAGCCGAGGTTGCCGTAATCCTCCACCTTGATGATCCTGGCGATCTCTCCGGCCTGATTGTAGACCCAGGCGACGAAGGCCCCGCACCAAGGCGTACTGTCGGTATTTTTGAATTTGGTCCCGTAGTACCACTCCCAGTACTTCTTGCCGGTCGTCGCGCCGACTTCCTTCCTCGCGACGGAGATGACGTTGCTGGAAACCGTGAACGGATGATCCATCACCTTCCGGATCTCACCGTTGTCTGTGTGGACCCAGATGCGGTAGTAGTACTTGCCGACCTCGACCTCGAGTTCCGGAATGGAAGTCGCCGCGGTGCTGAGGTCAAAGCTCGTGACACCGAGACCGCTTTCGTCATACTTGAAGCCTTCGACCCAGTCCTTCGTGCTGTCGCTGACGATCCCGACCTCGATCCGGTTGATCCGGATGTTCGGATAAGCGGTCGTGATCGTACCGGCGGCGTTGAACTGCGCGCCGTACTTCACGTTCGGCGGGGTGTTGCAGCCGGTCAGGGTGAACAGGTTCCTGACGGTGAACGGTTCATCGATCACCTTCTGCACCAGTCCGTTTTCCGTCTTGATCCAGATCCGGTAATAGTAGCTGCCGGCCTTGAGGCTGGCAAAATCGATCGAACTGTCCGCTGCGGAAAGCTTGAAGGTCTTGGAGCCGATTCCGGTTTGATCGAATTTGCACCCGCTGACCCAATCCTTGGTCGCCGCGCTGACGACGCCGGCTTCGACCCGGTTGATCGGGTACGCCGAGGTGATCGTGCCGGTCAGGTCGATATCCTTCCCGTCGTACATCTCGGACGGCACGTTGTGCCCGCTGATCTGCGCCGGCGGTTTCACCGTGATCTCCTGATTGAGGAGCATCTGCCGCTGACCGTTGATCGCGTGGACCCAGATCCGGAAGTAGTAGGTGCCCGGCGCCAGCGTGCTGTACTTGATCGAAGCCGTGCTCTTCGCGAGATCGAACGACATCGCGTTGACGGCCGAATTGTCATACTTGCAGGTGCTGATCCAGTTTTTGGTCGCCGGATCCACGATCCCGATCTCGACGCGCTTGATCTTCACGTCGCTTATGATCGTACCGGTGATCGCCGGCGTCCCCGCCTGGACGTACTCCTTCGCGATGCCGGAGCTGTCCAGAGAGAACTCCGCAGTCGCAGCGGTGACCGTGAACGCCTTGTCGGTCACCTTCTTCGTGACACCGTTCTCCGCGTGCACCCAGATGCGGTAGTAGTATTTGCCGGTGGCCAGCGTCTCCGGGTGGAGGCTCGCCGAAGCGGTGCTGATGTCGAATTCCTTCGCGCCGATGCCGCTCTTATCGAATTTGTGGCCGGAGACCCAGCCTTTGGTCTTGTCGCTGACGATCCCGATCTCCACGCGCTTGATCTTCACATCGCTCGTGATCAGCCCGGAGACCGCCGGTGCGTGGCCGGCGCTGAAGTCCGTGAGTTCGACCGCATCCGTCAGGCTGAAGTTCGCCGTCGCAGCAGTGACTGTAAATTCCTTGTTCAGCGCCTGCTTCACCTCACCGTTCGTCAGATGGACCCAGATGCGGAAGTAGTAGCTGCCCTTCGGCAGGGTCGTGAAGGCGATCTGCGGCTGCGCTTCCGACAGTTCAAAGCTGTACCGGCCGAGTGCGGTGTTGTCGTACTTGCAGCCTTTGACCCAGTCTTTGGTCGTCGCGCTGACGACGCCGAGTTCGATCCGCCGGATCATCACGTTGGAGCTGACCGATCCGGTCAGCGTGACGTCGTGCCCCTGGCTGTAGTTTGCGATGCCGGTTTCCGTGGAAACGGTCACCTGCGTTTCGCCGGTCACGATCGTCGCGGCTTCCGCTTCCGGCAGCTGTTCCTCCGCAGGTTCAGCGGTCTCCTCCGGAACAACGACTTCCTCCGGAACAGGCTCCTCCTGTGCCTCCTGCACGGCAGGCTCCTCCGGCTCCGCCGGCGTCACGGCCTCTTCCTGCACGACTTCCTCCGGGACGGCCTGTTCTTCCGTCTGCGTCTCAGCCGGCTGCGAGATCTTCGTGGTCGCGGCCGCGAACGCGGAGCTGCTGCTGCAGAGCGACAGGATCAGCGTCAGTATGGCGATCGTTCTGAAGCGTTTCAACATTGGTTTCACTCTCCCTCACTGGTTTGCTAGAACTTTCCGGTCCCCGTGTATCTCATAACAAAGGAGAACGTCGAATAATACGAAGTGGACAGATCCTGCACCTTGATCGATCCGTCGCCCCAGCCTTCGCCGGCCGCGTGGACGATCTGGCCGTTCCCGATGTACAGCACGACGTGGTTGGATTTGACGAGAACGTCGCCCCGCTGCAGGTTGCTGTAGGACGGTTTGCCCGCGTTGACCCAGGTGCCGTACTTGGTGTACGAGGATTCCTTCATCGTGACCCCGGTGCCCTTCTGGCAGTCCGCCAGCATGCCGGCATCTCCGGCGCCGTGCGCGAAGGCCGCGTGCACGAACGGGTTGCAGCAGTAGGTCTTCTCGTAGGAGTGGCCGTCGACCAGCTCCGCGCCCTTCTTGCGGATGTTGGTGTCGCAGAAGTAGCAGCCGAAGCGGTGCGCACGGTCGCCGACGCCGTAGGTGAAGCTGTTGTCGTTCGCGATCATGACCGCCCAGTCGCAGGCCGCGTTGATCGCCTCTTCATTCGCGCCGAGGCCGATGACCTCGAACTCCTGATTGGCCAGCGTGTGTACCGTGCCGTCCGCGGTGTGCGCGTAGACGCGGAAGTAATATGTTCCCGAGATCAGCGCGCCGAACTTGATGGACGAATCTGCCGCACTGATGTCGAAGGTCTTCGCGTTGACTTCGGCGTTGTCGTACTTCGCGTTGTCGCACCACTTCTTGGTCGACTTGCTGACGACGCCGATTTCCACGCGGGAGATGTCCGTGTTCGAGGTGATCGTGCCGGAGATGTTGCAGGAGGAGCCCTTCTGCAGATCCGGGATCGTGTTGACCTCGATGGTCACGGACGGCTTCTCCGGATCTGCCGGCTCGTCCGCGCTCCCGGCCTCCTCGTCCGGATCGCCCTCATCGCCGCCCTGCGCCGTTCCGGTCTGATCGCCGCCCAGCGCCTCGGTCTTCGCCTTCACCGTGAAATACTGGTTGGCCATCACCTTGACCGTCCCGTCCTCCAGGTGCGCGTAGATGCGGTAGTAGTAGCCGCCCTCCTGGAGCGTGCTGAAGTCGATTGAATCGTTCGCGGCGGCGACATCGAAGGTCGTGTCGTTCACCGCGATGTTATCGTACTTGTGCGTCTTGAGCCAGCCGCGGGTCGAAGCATCGACCACGCCGATCTCCACGCGCTTGATCACGCGGTCGGAGACGATCGTACCGGTCATCTGATGCTCCGTCCCCTCTGTCAGGTTCGGCACGTTCGCATAGTTCCGAAGCGCCACGGTGGAAACCGCCGTGCTCGTATCCACGACGGTGAACTCCTGATCCAGGAGCATCTGCGCGGATTTTCCGGACGGGTGCGCCCAGATGCGGTAGTAGTACGTGCCCGCCGGGAGCGACGAGAACTTGATCGACGACGTCGCCGTGCTGATGTCGAAGGTCTTCGCGTTCACGGCCTTGTTGTCGTACTTCGCCTTGTCGACCCAGTTCTTGGTCTCCGCGCTGACCACCCCGATCTCCACGCGGCTCAGCGTCACGTCGGAGGTGATCGTCCCCTTGAGCTTGTAGTCTGAACCGGTCTCGAGCTTCGGGACCGTATTGTTCCCGGTCAGGGTGATCGAAGCCGGGATCTCCAGGACGGTAAATTTCTGGTTCGCGAGCCTCTGCGCGGACTGCCCCGCCGGGTGCGCCCAGATGCGGTAGTAGTAGGTGCCCGCCGGCAGCTTCGCGAAGTTGATGGAAGCGTCCGCCGTGCTGACGTCGAACCGGAGGCTGTTCACCGCCTTGTTGTCGTACTTCGCGGTGCTGACCCAGTCGCCGGTCTTCGCGCTGACCACGCCGATCTCGACCCGGCTCAGCGTCACATCCGAGGTGATCATGCCGCTGACCGACGCGTCTTCACCTTCCGTGAAGTCCTCGATCTTCGCGCTGTCCGAAAGGACGATCCGAGCGTCCTGCGCGCTCTTGACGGTGAACTTCTGATCAACCATCTTCTTCGCGGCGTTCCCCGCCGGGTGGACCCAGATGCGGTAGTAGTAGGTTCCGGCCGGCAGCGACGAGAACTGGATGTACGGATTCGCCTTGCTGAGGTCGAAGGTCTTCGCGTTCACCTTCTTGTTGTCGTACTTCGCGGTGCTGACCCAGTCCTTGGTCTTGTCGCTGACCACGCCGATCTCCACGCGGTTGATGATGGCCTTCGACGTGATCGTTCCCGTCAGATCGCAGCCCAAACCGACCGTGAGGTCCGGCACGGTATTATTACCGCTCAGCTTGAGGTCGGCCGCGACGGATTTGTTCACGGTGAACGACTGGTTCAAAAGCATCTTGGCGGCGCCGCCCTTCGGGTGCACCCAGATGCGGTAGTAATATTTGCCGGCCGCAAGCGAACCGAACTTCACGGAAGCGTCCGCCTTCGTGAGGTCGAAGGTCTTCGCGTTCACGCTCTTGTTGTC
>CAYLSR010000109.1:0-5768 GCA_964385855.1 uncultured Mogibacterium sp. | reverse complement strand
GATTATTCCTTGAACTGCTTCAGCGGAACTGCAGCTTCCGGATCATCTTTGAACTTGGTACGGCCCCAGCCGGTAACCATAGCGAAGATCATGACGAAGAGCAGTGCGATGTTGTAGAATGCGAACAGGGTGACCTTGACAGCGGTGAAGTCCATCGTCGCGCCGGTGCCGGCAGCGAATACGACGCAGAGCAGCGGAGCGAACGCGTACGGGCAGAGGCCCATCGCGGCAGCGGAGACCGCGTCGAGGATCGCAGCACTTCTTTCCGGTCCGATGTGGTGGTCATCGACCAGGACCTGCTTCGCCATCGGGCCTTCGATGATGATCGCGATGGTGTTCGCGAGGGTCATGAAGCTCAGGATGAAGGAGATCAGGCCAATCGTCAGCTCAGCAGAGGTGTCGGTCTTGGTCATGCCTTCCATCTTCTGGATGACCATGTTGAGGAAGCCGGTCTCCTGTACGATGTGTACGATCGACATGACAAGTAAGGCGAATACCGCGGAATCCATCATGCCGGAAATACCGTTGCAGATGATGCCGCCGACGGAGAACGAATCCATGTCGACGAACAGGATGTCGGACGGTGCGAGCAGGCCCGCTACGAGGCCGATCACGATACCGATTGCAACGGATGCGAGGATCGCTACGATCAGGTTCGCGTCACGGAACATCATGATGATCAGGATGACCGGGACGATCAGCATGATCAGACCCTTGGAGCTGTAATCCGCAGTGTCGGTCGCAGTCTGGACACCGCCGCCGCCCAGAAGCAGGAACAGAACGATCGCGATCGCGCCTGCCGCGAGCGCGTAACGCAGTCTCGCGCGGACCGCCTTCGCAACGCCTGTCCCCTGCGTGACCGCGGAAGCGATTGTGGTATCGGATACCGGAGCGATATTATCACCGAAGTAGGACGCACTGATGATGGCGCCGCCCATCGCTACCGGGGAAGCACCCATCGCGACGCCGACCGGATACAGGATCGGGGTCAGAGCGATCAGGGTACCGAGCGCAGTACCGGTCGCGGTGGAAAGCATTGCGCCTGCGATGAATGTGATCACGCAGAATGCAGCGCCCTTGAGGCCGATCGTGAGCGAGAGCCAGATCAGACCGTCAACGAGGCCAGTTGCCTGCATCAGCTGAGAAAAGATACCGCCGAGGAACAGCGCCATGACGATCGTCAGAACGAGTTCCTGAGACATGCCTTCGATCATGGCGTCCGCGCACTGCGATCTGTTCTTCGCCAGAAGGAGCATGACGCCCATACCTGCGATGGTCGGGACCCAGAATGCCATCGGCATCGCCTGGCCGGTCGCTGTAAGGATGATAATGCCGATGATCATTACGATGAAGCCGGATACGACTCCCCACCAGCCGCCATAAAACTGCAGACTGCTTGCTTTACTCTCTTTCATTATTAACATACCTCCATTTTTTTAACCATTTGCCGCGCCTTTGCGCAGCAGCCACAACACTTTTAAACCCTTACCTCTTACGTGAATGCCGCCAGATCACCTCCGTTTCGCTTGCGCTTGTTTGTTCCGCTTAATCTTTTCCGTTTACGCAGTAATATTGCGCTACCATACAGCATATTGTATAATGTATGCGATGTAAGGCGGTTGTTTCACACCAATTATCGCATACTGTATACCGTTTTAGGGCAAGTTAAACTGATATCTGTATGCAGTCTACTACTTTCAGGAGATTTTGTCAATTGTGTGCAGCTGTTATAAACATTTTTTACCCATGTCCCGCTATCGTTTATAAATTTTCAATATTGCTTCTATCAGGAGGTTTAAGATGTTACGTGATCTTGTTATCCGAAACCGTTCGTGCCGCGGCTTCGACCGCTCCCGCCCTGTCACGCAGGAAGAGCTGCTCGAAATGGTCGACATCGCCCGTCAGGCAGGTGCCGGCATGAACGTCCAGCCGATGAAGTACTTCCTCATCACGGATCCGGAGGAGGCCGCCACGGTCAACAGCCTGACGGTGCTCGGCGCGCACCTGCGGGAGCTGCACCTGCCGTTCCCGGGCACGGAGCCGCCGGCATACATCCTGATCTGCCAGGACCATGAAGTCCACAAGGACGATTCCTGGTTCATCACGGACGTCGGTATCATCGCGCAGACCATCACGCTGGCCGCGACCGAGATGGGGCTCGCGGGCTGCATGATCGGCAACTATCATCAGCAGAAGCTGAAGGACGCGCTCGGGATCTCCGACCGGTACACCGTTCAGCTGGTCCTCGCCATCGGCAAGTCCGCGGAGGACTGCCGCATCGTCGAAGTCGAGGAAGGCGCCTCGATGCACTATTACCGCGAGGACGGCATCCACTACGTCCCGAAGCGCAAACTGGAAGACATCATCATTGAGCACTGACCCGATGAGTAACGTATTGCCCTGAGATTGGATCAAGGAGGTCTTTATGGCACTGCACATCACCACCCCGCTCATCGAATCCGTTCCGATGAGCAAAGCCTGCGGCAGGGAAGTCTGGCTCAAGCTCGAAAACACGCAGCCGAGCGCTTCTTTCAAGCTCCGCGGCATCGGCAAGCTCTGCGAGCAGCTCTATGCGGAGGGCAAGCGGGTCTTCATCTGCCCGTCCTCCGGCAACGCCGGCTATTCCACCGCCTGGGTCTGCCGGGCGCTCGGCGTCAAAGCCATCATCGTCGCGCCGACCGGCACGCCGAAGGACGCGATCCTCGCGATCGAATCGCTCGGCGCGGAAGTCCTCGTCCGGGAGGGCACCTGGGACGTCTCCAACGCCTACGCGCTGGAGCTCGCGGCGTCCGATCCGCAAAACGTCTACGTCACCCCGTACGACGACCCGGTCCTCTGGGACGGCCACGCGACCATGATCGATGAACTCGTAGAGCAGGCCCCGTGGAAGCCGGACCTGGTCATCTGCGCCGTCGGCGGCGGCGGGCTGATCTCCGGCGTCACGGACGGCCTGATCCGCAACGGCTGGTCGGATGTCCCGATCCTCGGCTGCGGCACCTACGGAGCGAACGCCTTCAGCGAGACGATCAAGGCCCACGACACCGTCAACATCGGCTCCGTCAGCTCCCTCGTGCACTGCATCAGCGCGACCCACGTGACCCCGCACATCGTCGACAGCATGGACACCGTGCAGTACAAAACGTACGTCACCGACGACGTCACCGCCGTCGATGCCTGCGAGAAATTCATGGTCGATCACCGGTTCATCGTCGACCCGGCCTGCGGCGTGGCGCTGAGCTCGGTCTACACGAACGCGCCGGAACTCGGAGACGCGAAGCGCATCGTCGTCATCGTCTGCGGCGGCGCGGGCGTCGTCGTCGACGAATACAAGTACATCCGGGATTTCTACGCGAAGAAGGCGTGAGGAGGAAACAGCACTATGAAAAGAGAGATCATACAACTGTCGGAAGCCAACTCGGTCGCGCCGGTCTCCCCGGCGGTCCGCGTCGGCGACCTGATCTTCGTCTCCGGGCAGGTGGGCTTTGACAACCACAACGGCTGCTACTACGGGGACGACATCGTGACGCAGACCCGGGGCGCCTTTGAAAACCTCCGGGAGGTCCTGGAGGCAGCGGGCAGCGACCTGGAGCACCTCGTCAAGGTCAGCATCTACCTCAAGGACGTAAACGACTTCCCGACCGTGAACGGAGTCTACAAGGAGTTCATCGGGGAACCGTATCCGGCGCGGATCTGCTACGGGATCGCGGACATCTTCATGGGCGGGCTGATCGAGATCGAAGCGATCGCGGTGGTGAAGGACTGACCAGAAGGACAAGCGAAGAGGCCCTCTCCTCGGAGAGAGCCTCTTTTTAAACGCCTGTGAAACTTCAATCAGTCCAGCACCGCCGCGAGTTTCTCGAGCGCCGCAGCGATCTCCCCGTCACTGATCGTCAGCGGCGGCAGCAGGCGGAGCCTGTTCCCGGCCGGGATCGCCAGAACGCCTTCCTGCAGGAGCTTGGCGACCGCCTCCGCGCCGGTCATCCCGTCGAGATCGATGCCGATCATGAGGCCGAGACCGTCCAGCCCCGTCACCTTCTTCATGCCGGCAAGCGCGGAGCGGATGTGCTCCGACTTGGCGCGCACCTCCGCAAGGAACGCTTCGTCCAGCGTATCGAGGACGCAGCACGCGCCCGCGCTCGCGACCGGGTTCATGCCGAACGTGGAACCGTGGTCGCCCGGTACCAGCACGTCGCAGGTCTTCGGTCCGCACAGGATCCCGCCGATCGGCAGTCCACCGCCGATCCCCTTCGCGAAGGAGACGATATCCGGCAGGATGCCGTACTGCTCGTAGGCGAACAATGTCCCCGTCCGGCCGATCCCGGCCTGCACTTCGTCGTCGATGAAGAGGATATCCTTCTCCTCGCAGAGCTTCGCCGCACCCTGCACGAACGCCGGATCGAGCGCGTGGACGCCGCCTTCGCCCTGCACGAGTTCCATCAGGAACGCGCACGGCTCGTACATCTCCGTCAGCGCGGTCAGCTGCTCCAGATCGTCGACCTCCGCGTGGATGAACCCCGGTACCAGCGGGCCGAACACCTCCTGCGCCTCCGCCAGGCCGGTCGCGGTCACCGTCGCCAGCGTACGGCCGTGGAAGGATTTTTTGAGCGAGAGGATGGTGTTCTTCTTCGTCGCCGCGAGGGTGTTCCCGTACTTCCGGGCAGTCTTGATCGCCGCCTCGTTGGCTTCCCCGCCGGAATTCGCAAACCAGGCCTTGTTCAGCCCGCTCCGCTTCACGAGCTTCTCCGCGAGCAGGATCCCGGGCTCGGTATAATAGAGGTTGGATGCGTGCTGCACCTTGCGGAGCTGCCCGATGACCGCCTCCAGCCACGCCTCGTTCTGATAGCCCAGCGAGTTCGCGGCGTAGCCGCTGCACAGGTCGATGTACTCCTTTCCGTTCACGTCGGTCACGACCGACCCCTTCGCGTGATCCACGACCACATCGTAGCGATTATAGGTGTGTACGATATACTGCGCGTCGAGCGCCTTCAATTCTTCACGGTTCATCTTATTCTCTCCTTCCCGTCTCTTACCCGTTCTTTTTATCCTGATCCGCCGTACCCCGGTAGTACTTTTCCGCCTCCTCGCTGAGGATCACGGTCCCCACGCCGCGGTCGGTAAAGAACTCCAGCAGCAGGCAGTGCGGTATGCTCCCGTTCAATATGTGCACGCGGCCCACGCCGTTCCGGATGGAATGGAAGCAGTTCCGGACTTTCGGGATCATCCCGCCGCTGATCGTCCCCGCCTCGATCATCTTCTCCGCCTCCCGGATCCGCAGTTCCGGAATGAAGGAATCCGGATCATCCGGGTCGATGTAAACGCCGGAAGTATCGGTCAGATAGGCGAGCTTGTCCGCCTTCAGCGCCTGCGCGATCTCAGCTGCCGCGTGGTCTCCGTTGATGTTGTAGGACTGGCCGGAATCATCCATCCCGATCGGGTAGATGATCGGCAGGAAATCGTCGCTCAGAAGATCCTGAATGATCTTCGGATCCACTTTCACGACCTCTCCGACAAAGCCGATGTCCTCTCCGTTCGGCTGAAACCTGCGCACCGTCAGCAGCTTTCCGTCCTTCCCGCTGATGCCGCAGGCCCGGACGCCCAGCTGCTGCGCCAGCGTCACGAGGTCGCTGTTGACCTTGCCGAGCACCATCTCCGCGAGTTCCAGCGTCTCCGCGTCGGTGACGCGGAGCCCGTCGATGAACTGCGGCTCGATCCCCGTCCGGCGCATCCACCGGCTGAGTTCCTTGCCGCCGCCGTGCACGATGACCGGC
>CAYLSR010000108.1:0-5803 GCA_964385855.1 uncultured Mogibacterium sp. | reverse complement strand
GATCTCGGACAGGATGAACCAGATCGCCGCAAGGAGCACGAACAGTTCAAGCCAATTCACGAACGGATTGCTCTGAAGTTTTTTGTCGGTAAAAAAGTTTTTCATAGGATTCTCCGCCTGCCGGAAAGAAGCACGAACATAATTATTATACATCAGAATCTAATAAAATCATAGACACTTCCTTAAATATGTCATCATGTGGAAAGACTGCCGAAATTGTATGCCGCCCGACTTCCTGGCCATTGACATATTAATAACTTACATTTACAAACGTTTGTTCTTATGTTATAATGACTAAGACTGGAATCTGCCCTCTTTTCCGGCCGCCCGGCCGGCAGCGAAGGCAGATAGCTCATCAGAGAATAAGGGTTTTGTATGAAGGATTTTATCAAAGAAGGTCCGACCGTCACGATGTTCGTGCCGTACGACTGCAACAACAGCTGCCCGTTCTGCGTCAACAAGGATGAGTACCGCAACTCCTCCTCGTTCGACCTGGCGCGCTGCTACCGTTCGCTCAATCTGATGGACCGGATCTTCCCGCACAACGACGTCGTGCTGACCGGCGGTGAGCCGCTCGCGCAGCTGGATGCGCTCCGCGACATCCTCGCGCACATCACGGACGGCCACCACCTCTACATCAACACGACACTGCCGACATCGGACGAGGTCGACATCCACAGGCTCGCTTCTTTCCTCAACGAGTACGAGGACAAGATTGACTGCATCAATGTCTCCAGACACCTCAAACACTATGTCAAGGAATGCTCGGATGAGATCTTCGATCTCCTGAAGGTCCGGCACCGCGTCAACTGCGTAATCTTTGAAGACGCTGCCGACCCTGCGACGGAAACCAAGCTCCGGGCGTTTCTGGACCGCTTCAACGGTCATGAAGTCCAGATCCGCGCAAACTATTCCAACCTGACGCTCGACAACGTCTTTGCGACGCAGGGCGACGATCTCTACGCGCTCCTGTGCCGCATCGCGGAGTATCAGTACGATCTGGAGAAAGAACTGTTCCGCACCGGCTTCGTCTTCCACTACAGGGACAGCAAGGTCACCTATCACACGACCCTGCCGTTCAGCAAGATCGACGGCAAGATCGGCGACATCATCATCCGCCAGAGCGGTCTGATCTACGACGACTGGAACAACTACGGCAGTCCGATGGACATCAACTCGCTGACGCTTCAGTAGCGATCAGCCGGGAACTGCCGGTCCGTTTGCATCACCTTTATTGTCAATTAATTAACGCAAAGGAGTATTTTAAGATTTAAGAAGAGGTTATTGCGATGAAAAAAAGCGAAGAACGTCAATCCAGGATCCTGGAGTACATGAAAAGAACGGTCGCCGAAAAAGGCTTCCCTCCAACTGTTCGTGAGATCTGCACCGCGCTCAACATCAAATCCACCTCAACCGTCCACAGCGATCTCAAAGTACTGGAACAGAAAGGACTGATCAAAAAAGATCCGAGCAAGCCGCGCGCGCTTCTGGTCGTCCAGAAGGAAGAACCAAAGGCTGAAGTCAACGGCAGTTTCAATGACATCACCACGACGATGATCCCGATCATCGGCAGAGTCGCGGCCGGCACCCCGATCCTCGCGGATGAGAACATCGAGGAATACGTCCCGTTCCCTGCCCGGTTTGTCGGCAGCGGCACCAACTTCATCCTCACCGTGCACGGCACGAGCATGGTCAACGCCGGCATCAACGACGGCGACTACATCATCGTCCGCGAAGAACACGAAGCACGCAATGGAGATATCGTCGTCGCGATGATCCAGGGAGAATACGAAACAGAATCCACCGTCAAACGGTATTATAAAGAAAACGGTCATATACGGCTCCAGCCGGAGAACGACTACATGGAACCGATCATCGTCGACGATTGCAAGATCGTTGGTAAGGTCCAGGGCGTGTTCCGGTATCTGAGCTAAAAACAATACACAATCGCGAAGCCCGCCGCAAGGCGGGTTTTCTATATGGGCAGAGAGAGGCTTCCTTTTGAGTGGACACTACCCGTTTTCGGGAGAGTCTCTACTCATGCGTAGAGAGAGGCTTCCTTTTGAGTGGACACTACCCGTTTTCGGGAAGGTCCCTTCATGCGGATTCCGGCCATTAAAACAGGAGGGCTGCACGTAGCCCTCCATTCTTCTTTTGAAGCTGTATTACCCTCTGAAGGAAGCCTCCGCATCCCCCGTTCCTCCGTCGTTCGTCAGGTGCGCCTTATCGAGCAGATAGAACACCAGACCGAGGAGCATGCCGACGATCGCCGCGAGGCTCATGCCGGTCAGGCTGACGTTGCCGAGGTTGATCGCCACGCCGGAAAGACCGGTGACGAAGACGACGGACGTCAGTGCCAGGTTACGCGCCTTGGAGTAATCGACCTTGGAGTCGACCATCAACCGGATGCCGGACGCGCCGATCATGCCGTACAGCAGGAAGCTGATGCCGCCCATGACCGGAGACGGGATGGTCTGGATGAGCCCGGAAGCCTTGCCGATGAAGGACAGGCAGATCGAGAAGACCGCGGCGCCGCCGATGACCCAGACGCTGTAGACCTTGGTGATCGCCATGACGCCGATGTTTTCGCCGTACGTCGTTGTCGGGACCGAACCGCAGAAGCCGGACAGCGCGGTGGACAGACCGTCGGAGAACATCGAGCGGTGCAGGCCCGGGTCTTCCAGCAGGTTGCGGCCGACGATCTCGGAGGTGACGACCTGGTGACCGATGTGCTCCGAGCAGACGACGAGCGTCGCCGGGATGATGACCGCGATCGCCTGAAGGTTGAACTTCGGCGCGCAGAAGTTCGGCAGCTGGAACAGATGGCTCTCGTGGAACTGCGTGAAGTCGACCAGCCCCATCAGCAGCGCGATGACATACCCCGCCACGATGGCGATCAGGATGGCGATGGCGGAAGCGAAGCCTCTGTACAGGACCTGTCCGAAGACCGCGAGCAGGAGCGTGATGAGGAAGACCGCGACGACCTTCGGCTCGACAGGATTCTCCTCCGTCGAGATGATCGAGGATGCTGCGCTGCCCGCGAGTTCCAGTCCGATCAGCGCGACGACCGGTCCCATCGCGGCCGGCGGCAGCACGATGTCGATCCACTTTGTCCCGACGAATTTGATGATGACCGCGACGAGCATCATCAGGACACCCGTTGCGATGAATCCGCCGAGCGCGTATTCGTAGCCGAATTCATTCATGACGATGAGGCCCGGCGAGATAAACGCGAAGCTGGACCCGAGGTAGGCAGGTGCCTTCCCTTTCGTGATGAAAATAAAGATCAGTGTGCCGATACCGTTCATCAGGAGAGCGATAGCGGGACTGATCCCGAAGATATAAGGTACCAGCACGGATGCGCTGAACATCGCGAAGGTGTGCTGGATGCTGAGCGGAATCCCCTTGGAAAGCGGGACGCGCTCTTCGATCTGGATGATGTCGTTCGTCTTACTCATGAAATCTCCTGTATTCTTTCTTTTCCGGGATCACTGTCCGCGCCGACCCGTTCGCTGCGGACGATCCCGACCCATAACCTATACTATTATACAGATTTCCTGCCCGATTTCAACAAAAAAGAATCCCAAGTCCTGTACTTTTTTTGCATCTTCCCCCAAAGTATTGTATACTTACAGCAGATCAACAGCCGGAAGGAGCCTGTCATGCCATCTCATTACGCCCACTATTACCACGGCAAGGAAGTCACGCGGATCCTCGACGATGATATCAAAAAAATCATCAACACCGACCCGCATTCCGTGGATGCCTACCTCATCGGGCTGCAGGGGCCGGATATCCTGGCATTCTACCGCCCGTATACGAACAACCGGCTCAACCGGCTCGGCCGGAAGATCCACCGCGCGCCGGGCGCGGAGTTCTTCTCGCAGGCGCTGGACACGCTCCGGGAGCACCAGACGCCGGGCGCTTTCAGTTACCTCTTCGGCTGCCTGTGCCACTACATGCTGGACTCCGCCTGCCATCCGATCGTGACCCGATACATGGAGCAGACCGACCTCACCCATGCCGCGATCGAGCGGGAATTCGACAACTACATCCTGCGCATCAGCGGCAAACGTCCGGTGGGCCTCGATACGCAGATCCTGCTGCCGCAGGATCCGGCGCTCGGAGACATCATCAGCCCGTTCTATCCGGGCATCTCTCCGCGGAGAATCAACGCATCGATCGCTTCGATGTCGCAGATCCTCGGGATGATGAGCTCCCGGAGCCGCCGCAGGCGCGAAGCGGTCTACAACGTCCTGTCACGCGTCCCGATTGAAGGCGTCAAAAACAAAAAAGACATGGTCGTCCGGACCCGGCAGGAACCGCTCGCGGATCTCAGCAACACCAAGCTGTGGGACGAGCTCAACCGGTGCGTCGGAGAGACCGCGCAGGAGCTCGACCGCCTGATGGACGCCATCCTCCTCGGAAAGCCCCTGTCCGACCGCCTTCAGAAGAATTATCTTGGGCTGATGCCGGACGAAGAAGATCCTGCAGACGAATAACGTAAAAGAGCTCCGGCGGGAGCTCTTTTAACGTGCTTTCTTTTATGTTCCGGCCTTTCTCTGCCTTCCGGCATCAGACGAGCGCCTGCACGCCGAAGGTCAGCGCCGAAACGATGATGCCCGCCACGCAGATCCCGACGAAGATAGCCGGAAGCGCTTTTCGGAGCTTCATGTCCATCATGGCCGCCACGAGCGCACCGGTCCAGCCGCCGGTCCCCGGCAGCGGGATCGCGACGAGGATCATCAGCCCCCAGAAGGCGTACTTTTCGACGATCTCCTTCTTTTCATCCGCGCGCGCTTCGAGCTTGCTGACGAAGCGGTTCAGCCCCGCGCTCATCGTCCGGAGCCAGGCGAAGACCTTCTTCGTGAACAGGATCAGGATCGGGATCGGCAGAAAATTTCCGATGATCGAGATCAGGAGCGCCTGCTGCACGCTAAGCCCTGCGGCGACACCGTAGGGAATCGCGCCGCGCAGTTCCACGACCGGCACCATCGACACCAGGAACGTAATCAATGCTGCTTTATTCATCCATTCTTCCTTACAGGCAAACCGGTGCGTCTATCTTCTCGCGACCTGCTGAGAAGCCTCGAGGAGCTTCTGCTTGAGCTGGTTCTCGATCGCGGTCAGCTCGGCCTGAGCCGCCATTCTCTTCTCCCTGCCCTCCTGCTGGATGTTCATGACTTCGTCCAGCGTGCTGATCAGCTGCTCGTTCGTGTGTCGCAGCGTCTCGATATCGACGATGCCGCGCTCCGCTTCTCTCGCGGTCTCGACCGTCGCCTGCTTCAAAGAATCCGCGTTCTTCTTGAGGAGCTCGTTCGTCATGTCGGTCACTTCGCGCTGCGCCTTCGCGGCCTGCGTGGAGTGCTCGATCCCCATCGCGATGACCATCTGGTTCTTCCACAGCGGGATCGTATTGACGATGGTGGACTGGATCTTCTCCGCCATGACGTTGTCGGAAGCCTGCACCATGCGGATCTGCGGCGCGGTCTGCATCGCGACCGTTCTGGTCAGCTCAAGATCGTGCAGCTTCTTCTCGAAACGCTCGATCTGGGAAGCCAGATCCTTCGCAGCCTGCGCGTCCTCCGGCAATCCGCTGCGGGCCGCCTTGGCCTGCAGTTCCGCCAGCTCGTTTGCGCGAACTTCGTCCAGCTTCTTGTAGCCGGCGAGGATGTACATCGAGAGTTCCTTGTAATAGGTCAGGTTCATCTCGTACATTCTGTCGAGCACGGCGTAATCCTTCATCAGCGTGACCTGATGCTTTTCGAGTTCCTTCTGGATCTCCTCGATGTTGGTTTCGACC
>CAYLSR010000107.1:0-5804 GCA_964385855.1 uncultured Mogibacterium sp. | reverse complement strand
TGACCTATGAGATCGCGGACTTCCTCGGCAGCGATGCGATTCACCTGATCTTCGGAAAGGGCCGCGTGCAGGACTACATCAATAAGCTCAACAGCACCAAAGCGCTGCTGATCGTCTTCCTGATCTATCTCATTCCGGGGATCCCGAAGGACCTCGTCAGCTACATCGCAGGCATCTCCGACATGCGCCTGATCCCGTTCCTGGTCGCCTCGACGCTGGGCAGGACGCCGGGGCTGTTTCTCGGACTGGCGCTGGGCAGCTTCTGGGCGGACCGGAATTATCTCGGGCTCGCACTCGTGATCATCGCCATGGGCGCGATCATCTACGTAAGCTACAAATACAAAGACAAGCTGCTCGCGCTGGTCAACCGTTTTGAAGACATCGAGCAGAAGCACCATTAGAAATAACCGTCCCGAGAGGGGGATCCGATGAAAAAGAAGCCTTTGAACAAGACCAACGCCATGCGCATCCTGGACCAGAGCGGTCTCGACTACAGCTGGGACGAATACGAGTACGACGAATCCGATCTCTCCGGCACGCACGCCGCGGAGGTCCTGGGCGTCTCCGAGGACGAGATCTTCAAGACGCTGGTGACGCGCAGCGAGACCAAAGAGCTGAATGTCTTCGTCATCCCGGTCGCCGGCGAACTCGACCTCAAAAAAGCCGCGCAGGCGTCCGGTCACAAGCGGATCGAGATGATCCACGTCCGCGAACTCGTCGATCTGACAGGCTACATGAGGGGAGGGTGCTCACCGATCGGCATGAAGAAGCAGTATCCGACCTACATCGACGAGACCGCCGTCCTGTTCGACCGCATCTTTTTTTCCGCCGGAAAACGAGGCGTCCAGATCATCATGAACGCGGAGGACCTCGCCGGACTGATCGGCGCGGAATTTGCCGATCTGACGAAGTCATCCTGATTTGAACATCCGTTCGATTTTTATGCTGCAGTTATCTTATGGAGGATCACATGAGAAAAGTGGATAGAACAGATTCCCTCGGTCTCATCCATGAGATCCGGGGGCCGAAAGATCCGGATAAAAGCCGGGAGGTCATCTCGGTGTCGCGGATCCTCAACACCGCCTACGAAAAAGGCATGACGATCATCCCGTACGGAACGGTCGCCACCTATATCCCGGAGCTCGGCAAGGCGAAAAAGAAGGCGCTCGGCATCAGCCTCTGCACGAAGGACGGCACCCATTACTCGATCGGCGATACCGAGACCCGTTTCACCATGCAGAGCATCTCCAAGGTCGTCTCGCTGATCCTGGCGCTGGAATACATCGGCGTGGACAGAGTGCTGGAAAAAGTCGGCATGGAGCCTTCCGGCGAAGCGTTCAACTCGCTGGTCGAACTTGACCTCAACAGCAATCGCCCTTATAATCCGATGATCAACTCCGGCGCGATCACCATCGCCAGCATGCTGCTCGACGAGTTTTCATTTGAAGAGATGCTCGAGTACACCAGAAAAGTCTGCATCGATCCGGAGATTGATCTGAATGAAGCGGTCTTCCGGTCGGAGATGGACCACATGTCCAGGAACAAATCCATCGCGTACCTCCTGGAGAGCAAGGGCATCATCGAAAACGACGTGATGGACAGCCTCGAACGGTACACCCGGATGTGTTCGCTCAACGTCACGGCGGAAAGCCTCTCCAACCTCGGCATCATCCTCGCCATGGACGGCATCCATCCGCTGACCGGCGAACAGTTGATTTCGCAGCGGATCACGGAGATCGTCAAGACCATCATGCTGACCTGCGGCATGTACGACGGCTCCGGCGAGTTCGCGGTCCGGGTCGGCATCCCGACCAAATCCGGTGTCGGCGGAGGGCTGCTGTCCGCCGCGGACGACCGGCTCGGCATCGGGATCTACGGGCCTTCGCTGGACGAGAAGGGGAACTGCATCGCCGGCCGCCCGGTGCTCGAGTACCTCTCCAAAGCGCTCCACCTGCACATCTTTGACCGGACGGACGTCACGAACGATCTGAAAGAATAAGCCGGAAACCGGCCGGAAAAAGGCTCGATCTGGGTAAAAAACGCCTCAAATATGGCAAACATTTGTTCTTTTTTCTGTTGACAAAGCTTTTTGGAAGCGTTATAATACAGAAAATCAAACAAAACGAACAGATGTTCTTCCATAAAAAGAGGTGTTTTTCATGAAAAAGAGATATAAAATCGTTTCGCCGATCCGTTTCTTCCTGTTCATCCTGATCATCGTCATGACGCTGGCATTCACGGCAGCCACGCTGCTGGGGTCAGCGGATATCGAGGCCGCGTCCGCCAAAAGCTACCGGATGGTCGAAGTCCGCATCAACGATACTTTGTGGGATATCGCGGACCGGTACTGCGATCCGTCTGAAGACCCGAGGATCCTGGTGCGCGAGATCTGCGACCTGAACGACATCGAGCCGGGAGAACTTCAGGCCGGTGATTCGATCCTGGTGCCGGTACAGGGATAGACCGGCGATACAAGGATTCCATTATAAGAGGATATATGAGATACGCTCCAACATATATCACGCTCCAACTCACGGAAAAGCCGTCCGGAAACGGGCGGCTTTTCAATGCGCTGATTTTGCGTCGGGGGACCTCAGGGGGGCTTTTCCCGGTTTCAGGGGTATTAACTATTCCCAAAATTATGATTTTAGGAATAGTTGTGCGTCTTTTCAAGACGTCCCCCATCCCTTAAAATGAATCTGAACGCGCTCTTTTCTACTGTTTAGACGTCAGCCGGGATCACCGGCACAGATCATAGACGCTGCGAATCTGAAGATCTTCCGGTTCACCGCGCAGGATCCGAAGACGCCTCGTGCCGGGTTCCATGTCGAAGTAGTTATCGGACAATACAAGATCCTCGGCACGGTTCAGAATCTCCACATCTTTCGCGAAGGCAGACGCAGTGATGAGGAGTTCCTCCCCTTCCCGGTAAACCGACAGATGAGGATCTTCGAACCGATAGTACTTCGGCGGGCAGAACAGCACGCTTCCGCAGCTGACGGTCTCGTCGCCCAGGATCAGTTCATAACTGACATGACTGCTTCGCAAGTCCGCCTGCGGCAGTTCGATGCGATCGAACCATATGGCAGAGAGCAGATCGACGGAAAACGTGTGTTCGTTTTCCGAGAGGACGGCTCCCTGAGGATCTGCCAGGATCCACCGGACCCTGCCGTTTCGGGCCGTCCGGGTTTCGTTGCTGACGTTCATCCGTATGGAAGGCACGATTTCGCGAGGTTCCGCGTTCGGATTCGCGTCGTGTGTCATCAGCCCCTCTTCTTCACACGACAGGAGGACCGGCGCGAAGAATCTGCGCGCATAGTAGTGCACGGCTTTCCATCGACCGTAATAATCAATCGAAGACCAGCTGGCGACCGGCCAGCAATCGTTGAGCTGCCAGATCACGGCGCCCATGCATCGGCCTCTGTTTCTCCGCAGATGTTCGACGCCGTACCGCATGGCCTGCGCCTGCAGGAGCTGCGACGCGTAGACCAGGAGTTCCATCGTCGGCGGATACAGATAGCTCTGCGAAAGATACTGCAAGATCTTTCCGTTGCCCGCGGAATTCCGCTGATGCTTTTCCATCACGAAGGAAAAGATGTTCCGGTCCTCCGGCCGCGTGAAGCTTTCGATGGTCCTCATCGGCGGAAACGATTCAAAGCCGAATTCGGAGAGATACCGGAAGTGATGCCTGCGGTATTCCGTAAATGGCTTCCCGCCATGCCACACCTCCCAGTAGTGGGTATCCCCTCTGTCCTCATCGTTCGGCTCATCAAAGCCGCCTCCGCTCGACGGACTGGCCGGCCAGTAAAAAGTATCCGGATCGTGGCGCTGCAAAATCTCAGGGAACAGCTTTTCGTACATCCTGAGGTAGTCGGTCCGCTCCTTCGGGTCATTGACCCACACACCTTCGTTGACAAACTGTTCCATCTCATTGTTGCCGCACCACAAACCGAGACAGGCGTGATGCCGGATGCGCCGGATGTTATCGACCAGCTCCGCGGTGATATTCGCCTCAAATTCTTCCGACAGATCGTAAACCGCACATGCGAACATAAAATCCTGCCAGACGATCAATCCGAGCTCATCACAGAGATCGTAAAACCAGTCATCCGGGTAATGACCGCCGCCCCAGACGCGAATGCAGTTGTAATTGGCCGCCTTTGCATCTTCCAGCAATCTTCCGGTTCTCTCCGGAGATCGCCTGGCCAGCAGGCAGTCTTCCGGGATATAATCCGCGCCCATGGCGAAGATCTTCACGCCGTTCACCTCATGCGCGAAGCTTTCTCCAAAAGCGTCTTTCTCTCTGGAGATCGTCATCGTCCGAAGCCCGATCCGGTATTCTCTGCGGTCAAGGATCGTCGAGCCGTCACAAAGAGAAACCTTCACGTTGTACAACGGCTGCTCCCCGTAGCCGGACGGCCACCACAGCTGCGGTTCCCCGATCGTGATCCTGCAGGTCTGCGTCATCTTCTGCATCGCGATCGGCTCAGACGTCTCCCAGACTCTGCTGTCAGTCGTGCCAGTGACATGCACTTCCATCCTGATGTTCTGTCCTCCGCAATTTATGCCGCGACGGTCTCATCCTCGGAGGCTTCCGCGCCGGACTCGTCGGAAGGTGTTTCCTCCGCAGCATCCCCGGCATCCGGCGCCTGCCCTTCTTCCGGCAGCGCTTCTTCGCCGAGTTCGATCCTGAACTCAAACGGCTCGCTGTAGGATTCAAACGAATCGCTGCAGACGTTGAAGATCACGCCGATCGTGCCGGTGCGCTCGAGACCCGGTTCCAGGAACATCACGCCGCTGCTCTTTTCTCCCGGGTCCAGGAAGGAATGCCACTCATATTCCCAGAAGATCTCAGAATCCAGCGGTTTGTACCGGGTGCTCCCCTGCAGCACTTCGACATCATAGTTGAAAGCGCAGTAGCAGTATTCATCGGCATCATTGTAGATCGAAGCGTAGATGCGCGTCCCGTTCTCCGCAAACTCGATCTTGTCGATATCGACGCGGATGCCCGACTTTTCGACGGACTGACCGACTTCAACGGTCTCCACGGTCGGATCGAAAATCTCGATGTAGTCCCCGTAACGGAACTCCTGCACCTCCACGACCGGGACCACGATCACGTTCTCCCCGAAACGAAGTTCCTCCGTGCGGTCCATGATCACGCCGGTCACCTCAAAGAAATCATCGTATTCCACATTGTTGAAGAACTTCGGGTCGTTGGAATACAGCATGTAGAACGCGTCATCTTCGATCCGGTAGACCTCCAGCAGGCTGCCGGTCTCCGCGTACGGAGAAAACCGGGCGCGCCCCTTCAGCGTGACGGTATCCCCGACACTGCCGAGATCCGCAGCGATCTCTTCGTGCTCGTACGGATTATTTGGGACCTCCGCCATGCGAGCGATCGTGACGGTATTGTGGATGAGGCAGGCCAGACCGATGATGATGCCGGCGATCATCAGAGCGATTGTGGATTTTTTCATTCCCTTCATTCTTATATTTCTCCTTTATGGTTTTGTGTATTCCTCGATGTCAGAGCTACTTTTTCAGCGCTTCGACGCGCTTCGCCGTATATTCTTCGATGTGCTTCCACAGCCGGTTCAACTGGCGCTTATGGACGCAAAGCTTTTCCGTGCAGTTCCTGCAATTGAGATACTCGTTGGTCTCTTCCGAGAACCGTTCCGGATGCCGGTAAAACGTGATCTCCCACCGGACGAGGAGCGCGAGGGACAGCACCAGAAGGCTCCAGGCGTAGTCCTGTTTGACGAAGAACAGCGGTGTGAACATCATGGCGTAATCCCAGTTGT
>CAYLSR010000106.1:0-5823 GCA_964385855.1 uncultured Mogibacterium sp. | reverse complement strand
ACGACTTAGTTGTCCGAGTAACCGGTTATGAGTCGTTCCCAAGACAGATTCTCGACTCAACCTGCGAAACCGAACGACTTAGTCGTCCGGGTAACCGGTTATGAGTTGTCCCTGGGGTGGATTCTCGACGCATTCCGCGAAACCGGACAACTTAGTTGCCCCGCAAGGCAGTTTCTGCCGTTCCGGTACAGAACGGCCTCGCCGGCCAACTTGCGTATAAGGGCAGAAACCTGGGCATGCTTTTGATCGGATGCAGCGATAGAATAGAAGCACAAAACCACGAAGCATGGGAGGGAGAACGATGGATTGTTTTATCAGCATTGTCGAGGAAGAACTCAAGCGGCTGGATGGGCTGTATGAGAAGTACCGGGTCGGGCGCGATGCGCTGGAGGAGTGCCGGGATCTGAGGCTGTCGGTCGACCGGAAGCCGGCTGAAGCGAAGTATTATTGTTACAAGAAGGGTGAGCGGCGCAAGCGGTACGTGGGTCGGAAGGACCTCGAGATGGTCCGGAATGTGCAGAACCGGAGGTTTTACGAGGAAGCCCTGAAGGAGCTCGGGGCCGACCGCAAGCGGATGGAGCGGTTCCTCGAGGAGTACCGTGCATTTGACGCAGAGGAGACGGTGCAGAGGCTCCCACAGGCGTACCGGGAGTTTGTGGATCCGTATGCGCTCACGGGGAGAGGGGACGGGGCGGAGTGGAAACGGCGGATGGAGGCCGTCAAAGCGTCCGGACCGGCCGCCTGGCCGGAGAGCCTGAAGCACCATGCGGCGGACGGGACCATGATGAAGTCGGTTTCCGAGACGGAAATTGCACTGTATTTGATCGAGCGCAACTATCCCTACGTGTACGAGCTCCCGCGGAAATTCGGGAACCGGATGCGGTGGCCGGATTTTACCGTCTACATCGAGCGACAGAATCGTGTGAAATACATCGAGTTCGAGGGCAGGATGGAGGACCCGGGGTACGAAGAGCAGGACCGCATCAAGATGAGCGAGTACCTGAACGAGGGCCTCCGGCCGAACCGTGACTTTCTGTTTTTGTTCGGAGGCCCGGACGGCAGCCTCGACATGCAGACTGCCGGGCAGCTGCTGGCGCTCTTTCTGGCAGCGTGAGCCGGAGGATATCTGTTGCAGTCTTCAACCAAAAGCGATATAATTACTTGTTAGACCGGGCTGTCCCGGATCAGAACAAGAGGAGATACAACGTGAAACAGATCTACGTCAATCAGTTAAAAGACGGTATGGAATTTCAGGATTTCTTCCTGGTCAAGGCGGTCGCCGTCAAGGTCGGATCGAACCGGAAGAAGTATCTGGACCTGACGCTCGGCGACGCGACGGGCGAGATTTCCGCCAAGAAGTGGGATATCGAGGACGCGGAGCTCCAGTCGATCGGCCGGATCGAGGTCGGTAAGGTCATCAAGATCCGCGCGTCCGTGACCGAGTGGAAGGGAGGAAAGCAGCTTCGGGTCACCCGGATCCGCATGTCCAACGAGCAGGACGGGCTTTCCAAGCGGGACTTCTTCAAGGCCGCGCCGGAAGCGCCGGAAGACATGTACGAGTTCATCACCGGGAAGATCCGGACCTTTGAGGACGAGGAGCTGCGCAGGCTCTGCCTCGATTTATATGAAGAAAACAAGGAGCGCCTGATGTACTATCCGGCGGCGATGAGCAATCACCACGCGGAGTACGCCGGGCTGCTCTATCACGTCAAGCGCATGATGATGATGGGCGAGCGCGCCTGCGAGGTGTACACCAACCTGTCGAAGGACCTCCTGCTGGCGGGCGTCGCGATCCACGACATCGAGAAGCTCAACGAAATATTGTCGGACGAGAACGGGATGTCGCCGGGCTATTCGTTCGAAGGACAGATGCTCGGGCACATCGTGCAGGGCGTCCGGCTGATTGCGGAAAAGTGCAAAGCGCTCGGCATCGGCGAGGAGAAGTCCATCCTGCTGCAGCACATGATCCTGTCGCATCACTACGAGCCGGAGTTCGGGAGCCCGCGGAAGCCGCTGTTCCCGGAGGCGGAGATGCTCCACTACCTCGACATGGTGGACGCCAAGATGTTCGACATGGAGGATGCGCTGGCAGGCGTGGAGCCGGGCGGATTCGGCGAACGCGTCTGGACGCTGGACAACCGGAAGTTGTACAAGAGGACCTTCTGACCACCGCAGCTTACAGTGAAAGGGATCCATGGAAAGCAAACAGGGCAAGATCGAACGGATCATCTTTAATAACGCGGAGAACGGATACACGGTGGCGCTCTTTGAGACGGAGGACGAGCAGTTCACGATCACGGGGAGCTTCCACGAGCCCAATCCGGGGGTGCAGTACCGCCTGACGGGCGAGTTCAGGACGCACCGGAAGTACGGTGAGCAGTTCGCCGTCTCTTCTTATGAGGAAGTCGTGCCGGATGACTCCGAGGGGATCCGGGCGTTCCTCGCTTCGGGCGCCATCCGCGGCATCGGTCCGAAGCTCGCGGGCCTGATCGTGGACCGGTTCGGCGACGAGACGCTGGAGGTAATTGAGAACGAGCCGGAGCGCCTCCTCAAGGTCAAGGGGATCGGTCCGAAATCGCTGGAGGTCATCATCGAATCCTACCGGAGCACGCGCGAATTCACAAGAGTTTCCTTCGAGCTCCGCGAGCTCGGCATCGAGATGGCGCAGGCGGTCCGCATCTATAAGCTCTACGGCGCGGAATCCCTGCAGGTCGTCCGGGACAATCCGTACAGCCTCGTCGAAGACATCTACGGTATCAGCTTCCGGCGCG
Source organism: uncultured Mogibacterium sp. (assembly GCA_964385855.1). GTDB lineage: Bacteria > Bacillota > Clostridia > Peptostreptococcales > Anaerovoracaceae > CAYLSR01. The sequence continues at coordinate 3,052 of CAYLSR010000106.1, read as the reverse complement.
CGGACGCGATCGCGATGAAGATCGGCTTTGAGCCGGACAGCGAGTTCCGCATCCAGAGCGGGATCGGCTACGTCCTGCAGGAGTGGGCGGTGAATGGCAGTACGTTTATGCCGAAATCCCTGCTCGTCGAGAAGACAATCCAGCTCCTCGACGTCACGGGCGATCTCGTCGAGGACAATCTCCTCGCGATGACCTTCCAGGGCCGCATCCAGGCCGACGTCGTGAACGAGGTCCCGGTCGTCTACCTGTACGGCTACTACCTCGCGGAGCAGCGGGTCGCGTTCCACCTCCGGCAGTTGCAGGAGGCGTTCATCCCGGCGCCTGCCGCGGAGATCGATCACCTGATCGCGGACGCGGAGGCCGCATCTTACGGCATCCGCCTGGCGGATGAGCAGCGCAAAGCGATCCGCACCGCGCTTCAGAACAACATCTGCATCATCACCGGCGGCCCGGGCACCGGAACGACCACCATCATCAACACGCTCGTCCGCATCCTCGGGCGGCTCGATCAGACCGTCGCGCTGGCGGCGCCGACCGGCCGCGCGGCCAAGCGGATCACCGAGACCTCCGGGGTCCCGGCCCAGACGATCCACCGGCTTCTGGAGTACGTCTTCTCTGAGGACGAGCAGGAGATGGAGTTCGGCCGGAACGAGGAGAACCCGCTCGAGGAGAACGTCGTCATCATCGACGAAGCGTCCATGGTCGACCTCATGCTCATGGACGGCCTGCTCACCGCGCTGAAGCCGGGGACCCGGTTGATCATCGTCGGCGACGCGGACCAGCTGCCGTCGGTCGGCGCCGGCAACGTGCTGCGCGACATGATCCGCAGCGAGTACATCCCGACCGTCCGCCTCCGCGAGATCTTCCGTCAGGCGGAGGAGAGCCTGATCGTCGTGAACGCACACCGCATCAACAGCGGAGAATACCCGACCGCGAACGCGCGGGACCGGGATTTCTTCATCATGCGGAAGCCGGACGAGGAGTCGATCCTGCAGACGATCACCGAGCTCTTCGGCGGCCGGCTCGAACGGTATTATGATTTCATCCATTCCGGGTACGATATCCAGGTGCTGACGCCGACCAAGAAGGGGCTGCTCGGCACCGTCAACCTCAACAAGGTGCTCCAGGAAGTTCTCAATCCGCCGGGGCTCGACCCACAGGGCCGTCAGAAGCGGGAGAAGCACGCGGGCGGCCGCGTCTTCCGCGAAGGCGACAAGGTCATGCAGATCCGCAACAACTACGGGATGGAGTGGAAGCGGTTCAGTGCCGGCCCGGAGGAGTCCGGCGGCCCCGGGCGCAGAGGCATCCCGCTCGGCGTCGCGGTCACCTCGGAATTCCAGAGCGGGCAGGGCGTCTTCAACGGCGACATGGGCGTCATTGAGCGCATCGATAACGAGTACGACCGGATCAGCGTCCGCTTCGACGACCGTGTGGCCATCTACGAGTCCGACGAGCTCGCCGAACTCGAACTCGCCTATGCCGTTACGGTCCACAAGAGCCAGGGCAGCGAGTTCCCGGCCATCATCATGCCGATGACGTGGTTCCCGCCGATGCTCATGACGAGGAACCTCCTCTACACCGGGGTCACTCGCGGCAAGCAGCTCGTCGTCATCGTCGGTTCCGAGGAGCGCCTCCGGAACATGGTCGACAACAACCGGAGCGACGAACGCTTCACGGGCCTCGAGCACCGACTCCGCGAGATCGACTACGGGATCGATCTGCTGTAGCGCGAAGCGGGACCGGGCATCGCCGGACATCACCGGGCACCACCGGGCAATAGCAGGAAGAATTCAGCCGGACGACCTGTCCGGCTTTTTTCGTGCGCGTTTTTCGAAGCGGACCCGGCAAAAAAGTTTAAAATCCGACAGAATCAGTCCTTTATCCGCATCCCCCATTGGAAAGCGCTCCCGGATGTGGTATGAATGAGAAACCGAAAAAAGGGGGTATATTCATATGGATGAACTGCTGAAAATCCTGATCGACATAGGCCGCGAAGCCGCCGGGCAGCTTTTGGACCTCGTCTATCCGCCGGCGCTCTACTGCATCTGCTGCGGGAAGATCATCGACGCGACGAGGCCGTACCGATTGTGCAATGAATGCATGGAGGGCATCAAATGGGCGACGGGCCGGATCTGCCTGAAGTGCGGGAAGCCGCTCTCCGAAAGCAATCCGGGCAGGGAGTGCTTCGACTGCCGGGAGCACGGCCATCTCTTCGACCGCGGGTTTACCTGCGCGGAATACGGGGAGCACGAGCGCTCGATCGTGCTGGACCTGAAGTACAAGGGCAGCACCCACATCGCCGCGACGCTGGCGGAGATCCTGCATGACCGGCTGGAGCTCCTGCGGTCGCTTGGGGAGATGCCGGAATACGACCTCATCCTGCCGGTGCCGATGCACCGGGCGAAGGAGCGGGCAAGGGGGTTCAACCAGGCCGCGCTGATCGCGAAGGAGCTTTCGCGGCTCGAAGACCGCCCGTGGACGCCGGATGCGATCCTCCGCGTGCGCGGCACGAAGGCGATGCGCGGGCTTTCCCCGGAAGAGCGCAGGCGCAACATCCGAGGCGCATTTGAGATCTCCCCGCTGTGGGCGGGGCAGGCGGACCGGCTGCCGGTTCTGAAGCCGGCTCAGATGCCGGGGAAACACGATATCCGAACAAAACACGAAAAAAGACCGATCGGCGAGAGCCTCGCCGGACTCCGCGTCCTGATCGTCGACGACCTTTACACCACCGGGGCGACCGTGGACGCGATGACGGAGGAGCTCCGGCAGGCCGGCGTCCGCGAGGTGTATGTCCTGTCGTTTGCCGCGGCGGCGGATGTGCCCGAAATATGACAAAAGAACCGTCCCCTTGTCAGCTTTGGCTGTTTTCTGATATAATCGTATGGACCATCTTCCGCCATGTTCGTGGTTGCAAGTCCAGGCCAGTTGCGGGCAAAGGGACCCACGTAAGCCGTCAGCAGGAAGCGGCGGTGATCATGGCGCAGCTTAGAAGTAAGTCCTCCGGAAAATCCGGGTCAAGGCAGGTGTGGGGTCAAAGACCAGGTCGAGTGGC
>CAYLSR010000105.1:0-5849 GCA_964385855.1 uncultured Mogibacterium sp. | reverse complement strand
ATTGGACTCCTTCACCGGCTCCTCGTCGCTGGAGTACTTCCGCTCGACGCCCTTGTAGGTCAGGACCTTCTCCAGGATCTCCTTGACGATCGGGCCCGCGTTGACCGCGCCGTACTGGCTCTTCTTCGGCCGCGTGACCATGACCAGGATCGAAACGACCGGGTCATCCATCGGCGCCATCGCGACGAACGACGCGACCGTCTGGCTCGAATAACCGCCGCCGGAGGCGATGTTGGCCGTACCGGTCTTGCCGCCGACGCGGTAGCCCGGGATGTAGGCGGTCTGCCCGCCGCCCTTCTCGACGTAGTACAGCATGATGTCGCGCATCTCATCGGCGACATCCTTGGAGATGACCTGACGGACCGCCGTGTCCGGGATCTCCTCCACGACCTCCCCGTCGCTGCTCAGGATCTGGCGGACGACCTTCGGCTTCATGAGGATGCCGTCGTTGCCCATGGCGTTGACCGCGGTCAGCAGCTGGAGCGGTGTGATCGCGATGCCCTGGCCGAAGCCGGTCGTCGCGAGGTCGACATTGTAGAGCGTGTCCGGATCCTTGACGATCGAGTAGCCCTCCCCCGGAAGGTCGATGCCCGTCTGATCCAGGAACCCGTAGAGGTCCAGATAGTGGTAGAACGTCTCCGCGCCCATGTCGAGCGCCACCCGTGCGAGCGCCGGGTTGCAGGAATTTCCGACCGCCTGCGTGAGGTTCTGCGTCCCGTGGTGTTCCAGGCAGTTGAGGTTGACGCCGTCGACGTTGATGTAGCCCGGGCACTCGTACGTCGAATTGTCGTCCGCGCAGCCGGAATCCAGCGCCGAGGACGATGTGACGAGCTTGAACGTCGAGCCCGGCTCGTAGACCTCGCTGATCGCCCGGTTGGTCCACATCCGGCTCAGGTAGTCGCTCTGCTCCTGATAGCTCAGCTTGTTGAACGCCTTGAGCTGCTTTTCGTCGGACGGCTCGTACGGATCGTTCGGGTCGTAGCTCGGCGTGTTGACGAGCGCGAGGATGTTCCCGGTCTTCGGGTCCATGACGACGCAGGTGATCGAATCCGCGCCGGTCTTCTTCATGCCGGCTTCGACCGCCTCCTCCGCGTAGTGCTGGATGACCTCGTCGATCGTGGTGACGAGGCTGCAGCCGTCCTCAGCCTGATAGTATTTGCTGCTCCCGTTGGCCAGCGTGTTGCCCTGGCTGTCCGTCGTCCGGACGGCCCGGCCCTTGACGCCGGTCAGAACGGAGTTGTATTCGTACTCGAGGCCGTTCCGCCCGCTGTTGTTGCTGTCGACGAAGCCCAGGAGGTGCGAAGCGAAGTCGCCGTTCGGGTAGGACCGCGCGACCCGGGTCTGCACGACCACGTTGTCGCCCCACAGTTCATCGGCCTTCGCGACCTGATCCTGGTCCAGCCCTTCCGCCAGCTTGACGAGGTTGTCCTCGCCCTCGAGTTTCTCCTTGAGGTCCTCTTCCTTCTCCCCGGTCAGCTCGACCAGCTCGTTCAGGATCGCCTTCCGGCGCGCCGTGCCGACGGCGGAATCCTTGTACAGGCTCTGCGTGTAGGCGTAGAGCTCGTACTCCGTGACCGTCTGGGCGAGCGACGACATGTTGGTATCGTAGATGTTGCCGCGGACCGGATCGATCTCGAGGTCGACCCGCTGCATCAGCAGGGCTTTCTCGCGGAGATCATCCGCGCGGACGACCTGCCAGTACGCCATCCGGAAGACGAGCGCGACAAAAAGGAGGACGATCAGTATCATCCCGATCATCATCCGCTTGCGGTTGAACTTCGAAACGGCGATGCTTGCCGACATCGCCTCCTTGAGTTCTCTCGTCTTCTTCGCTTTGTTCTTGTCCGGGTCGCTCCCCGGCGCCTTCTGTTTCATCCGCTGTCCGCATCCTCCCGCGCCGGCCCCGCCGGCCGCGCCCCGTATCCCGGTCAAAAAAGACCACTGATCCTATGCCGGGTCAGTGGTCAAAGTTCTCTGGTGTATGGGAATCAGTTGTAGGCTTCCTCGATGATCATCGCCGCCAGATCGATCGTTCCGGCATCTTCATCTTCCATCATGATGTAGTTCGAATCATCCGGCAGCACCATGCCTAATTCCTTCGTTGCCACTTCCTCGATATGATCGATGCTTGTCGCGTCACTGATCTTGATATTGAGCGAATCGATCTCCGCCTGCAGATACGCGTTTTCGGCCTTGAGATCGTTGTTCTCCTTCTGGATCTTCGCTGAATAGGCAGCCATGAATACGACCATCAGCAGGATGAGCGCGACCGACGCGACACTCAGAAGCAAGCTCCTCGAGCGGGAGGCTGCCTCCTGGGCTGCGCTCTTTTTGTATCTGCGAACCGACTGGTTCCTGACTGTCTGAACTGCCGTAGCCATTATAACACGCTCCTTGTTATGTTTCTACATCTAGTGGCAAACCTTTTGAAAAACTTCATTTTTCCACCACCGCTTGTGGCAACGCCCCGATGCCCCGCGGTGCTGACCGGTCCTGTGACCGCACTCAGATCTTTTCGATCACCCTGAGCTTGGCGCTCCGGGATCTCGGATTCTTTTCGAGCTCCTCCGGCCCCGGCACGACCGGCTTCCTCGTCACCCGCCGCACATCCGCGACCTTTCCGCAGACGCAGACCGGCAGGTCTTTCGGGCAGGTGCAGGGATCCAGCCTCTTTGCGAAGGCTTCCTTGACGATCCGGTCTTCCGGCGAGTGGAAGGTGATGATCGCGAGCCTTCCGCCCGGCGCCAACAGGTCCGGCAGCTTTTCCACCGCCTGCTCCAGATGATCCAGCTCCCCGTTCACTTCGATCCGGATCGCCTGAAAGGTCCGTTTCGCCGGATGCGGCCCCTCTCTTCTGGCTTTTGCCGGGATCGCGGCCTTGATGACCTCCACCAGGCGCCCGGTCGTCTCGATCGGCGCCTCTGCGCGGGCCTGCGCGATGAACTTCGCGATCCGGGAGGCCCATTTTTCTTCCCCGTACGTCCGGATGATCCGAAACAGCTCGCTCTCGCTGTATCCGTTCACCACGTCGTATGCGGTCAGGCTGTCGGTCTCGTCCATGCGCATGTCCATCGGCGCGTCCTGCATGTAGGAGAATCCGCGTTCCGCGGTATCGAGCTGGTAGGAGGAGACCCCGAGGTCCAGGAGGATGCCGTCCGCCGGCCGTCCCGCCGCCTGCCGCAGCGCCTCGGTGTCCGAGTAGTTCGCGTGGACGAATTTCCGGATGCAGCCGTACGCCGCGAGCCTCTCTTCGGAAGCCTTCAGCGCCGTCCGATCGCGGTCCGCCGCGATCAGGGTGCCTTCCGGCCCCAGTCGCTCGCAGATCCCGGAGGAATGTCCGCCGCCGCCCGTGGTCCCGTCGATGTAGAGACCGTCTGACCGGATGTTCAGCGCCTCCATCACCTCGTCATACAGGACCGGTACGTGACTGAATTCCATTGCTGCTCCTTCCGTCCTACAGATCGTACATCTCCAGCTTGGCGAGGAAATCCTCGTTGTCGAGCAGGTTCTCGCCCTCCGGATCGTTGTAGACTTCTCTGCTCCAGACTTCGATCTTGTCCAGCGCGCCCATCGTGATCAGCTCCTTGCGGATCCCCGCGTAGTTCCGGAGGTTCTGCGGGATCAGGATCCTGCCCTGGCTGTCCAGCGGGCATTCCGTCGCATTGGAGAAGAATTCCCGGATGAACTTCCGCATGTCGCGGTCCGTCTGGCGCAGCCTGCGCATCTTGTCGACCAGGACGTTCCAGTCCTCCATCGCGTAGATGTACAGGCACTTGTCGAAGCCTCTCGCCAGCATGCAGACGCCGCCCAGCTGGTTTCTGTACTTCGCCGGGATGATCATCCGGTTCTTGTCGTCTATTGAGTTTTCATAGGTACCGGTGAACATCATGGCGGTCTGCAGCCCTTATTTTCGGAAATGAAAGAGTATTAGCCCATCTTTTCCTCCATTTTAAAACATTTCCCTCCACTTTTCAAATACAATCCCCCACTTTTTCGATTTTTCCCCCACTTTTGCACTCGAAATTGGCCAAAACCACCATATTTTGAGCACTAAAAAAGGGTTCGGCACAACATCTTGTGCCGAACACCTGTTCACTCACATCATGCTGAAAGCGCTTGAAGAGCTTGAAATCTCAAGGCTGAGCGGTTTTTCCCACCTGCCTCCCGGCGCGGTGGGACGCTCCTCCACCCGGCCGCTTTCTCAGTACTTCCGGAGGCCGAAAACCGCCTCCACATTGATCTCTCCGCCCACTTCCGTGCGGAAGTAAACGATACCGTCCGCGGCCGGATCCAGCGCCTGCTCCTTGATCAGACCGCTCCGGAAGACCCTGATCGCGCTGCCGTACGGCGCCTCGTGGAGGAACCTCAGGTTGATCGAAGTCATGAAGTACTCCTCCACCCCCGGGATGCAGTCGTACAGCGGATTGATGTACATCGCGTTGTTCATGTGGCGGTTCACATCCGTCATCGTGTAGCCGACCGTGATCTCCCGGTCGAACGCCAGCCCGGCGTCCTGCGGGATGCGGAACCGCGTCGGGATGCGAAGCTCCGGTTCCGGACCGTGCGCGTAGCCGTCGGTGTCGTACTCCTTGAACCGGACCAGCTTCTTTGTATCGACATCGACCATCGCCCACGTGCTCGTCCCTCTCGCGAAGGCCTCCCCGTTGTGAACGAGCTCGTAATGCCTCGGGAAGTTCGCGGCCCGGCCCTCCGTGATCCAGGTGCGCGCGGTGATGTCCGCGAACCGCTCGATCGGCCGGTCGATCTCCACGCTCATGCGGCTGATGATATACGCCTTGCGCTGGTTGTAATAAAGATCCAGATAATCGCAGTCCTGATCGTGAAGCTGGTGCTCCGCGGTCTCCTGCATGTACTGGATCAGCTGCGTCGGCCGGAGTGCGTGATGCAGATCCGTCTCGTAGGTCCGCGTGCTGTAGTTGTATTCGTATTTCATGATCTTTCCTCTCAGAACCCGGTTTCCGCTCATCCTCCGCAGCTCAGACGAGCCCGCCGTTCACGCCGAGGACCTGCCCGGTCATGAACGCGGCCTGCTCGGAGGCCAGAAATTCCATCACACGGGCGACTTCGTCCGCCGTGCCTGCGCGGCGCAGCGGCGTCTGACCGGCCTCCGCTTGTGCGGAAGCTCCTCCTTCGTCTGTCTCCGCGCCGATCCTCCCCGGCGCGATGCAGTTGACGCGGATGCCGGACGGCCCGACCTCTTTGGCCAGCGCTCTGGTCAGCCCGATGAGCCCGGCCTTGGCGGCCGAATACGCCACCTCGCCGGCAGCGCCCTCCTGCCCCTCCACGGAGGAGACCAGGATGATGCTGCCCTTCCCGCGGCCGATCATGCCCGGCAGGACCTCCCGGATGCAGTAAAACGCGCTGTTCAGATCGGTGTCGATGATCTCCCGCCACCGCTGCACGCCGATCTCCGTCACGGGCTGCCGGTCCGTGATGCCGGCGTTGCAGATGAGCACGTCGATCTCCCCGTCGAAGAACTCGTTGATGACCTCCATCGCGGCATGCACCGACGCCGGGTCCGCCGCGTTGCAGCGGACGTTGAGCGCTCCGGTTTCACGGCTCAGGTCAAACGCCTCCTGGTACGACTTCCGGTACAGGAACGCGACCGACGCGCCCCGGGACGCGAACCGCCTTACCGCCTCCGCGCCGATCCCCCGGGAACCCCCGGTGATCAGCACGTGTTTGTTTTTTCTCGTCCTGTTGTCTTCAAACATCGGTGTCCCCTCCCGCTGTCCGCCACTGATCTTAACTTAACTATATTAGCACAGATCAGGCGGTCGTTTCAACGATAATCGCGATTCCTCCGCCTCCCGGGCAGCCGGGCACCA
>CAYLSR010000104.1:0-5896 GCA_964385855.1 uncultured Mogibacterium sp. | reverse complement strand
GAAGGCGCGACTGCGGAGTGCCTGAAGGATACGCACGTGCTGTCATTTATCATACCGACTTATAACGAAGGCGATTCGCTGGAAGCATTCCTGAAAGAACTTGAGAAGATCGGCGATCAGGCAGAAGTGATCTTTGTCGACGGATGCAGCGAAGACGGTACCCGGGAACGGCTGCTGGAAGCGTGCAGGGAGCACCGGACGTACAGACTCGTCCGGAGCATCACCAACCGCGCGACACAGTGGAACGCTGGTGCGGAGGCCGCGAACGGCGACGTGCTTGTTTTCCTGCACACGGAAGCCGTGCTGAGCCGTCAGATCATCCCGGAGATCCTGCGGGTACTGCACACGAGCTCTGCGGGGTATTTCCCGATCAGCTATCAGAGCGGCGGGTTCTTCCTGTGGTGGACGAAGTTCCTGACCAACCGCCGCGCCCGCAAGGGATACATCGCAGGGGAGCAGGGGCTCTTTATCACCAGGAACTGCTTCTATGACAGCGGGATGTATCCGGAGGTCAATTTCCTCGAAGACCTTCAGTTCGCGGGAGAATTAAAGAAGTGCGGCATAACGGCTGTCCCGGCTTCGATCCCGCTCGTCCTTTCGAACAACAAATACCGGCAGGATCCGTCGCTGCAGTCTTCGGACGCGCGCACGCTCAACCGCCTCCGCAAGCGTTTCATCAACGGAGAATCGCCTGCATCCATGGAAGCTGAATTTGACGTTCTGAGAAGCCGCTGGTACCCGACAGCTCTCCCGGCACCGGCAGCAGCGGAAGCGTTGCCGGAACCGACGCAGGACCTTGCAGGAGAAGTACTTCCTGCCGATACAGAACGAGATGAGGGCAGATAATGGAGATCCGCACATTTAAAGTCGAACAGTGGATGAATGAATACGAGAACGACTGCAGGTACAACCTCGCGGAGACCTGTATCGACTCGCTGACCATCCGCGAGCTGCTGGAACTGGCGGGTGAGGATGTCAGCGCATATATGGACCGGCTGGCGGACACCCGTCTGACCTACAGCCATATCTACGGCTCTCCTGAGCTGCTGGAGGGCATCTGCTCTCTTTACAGAGCGGTCCGGCCGCAGGACGTGATCCCCGCGCACGGCGCGATCGGAGCGAATTATCAGGTGATCATGACGCTGATCGATCCGAAGGTCAACATGGTCTCCGTGCTGCCGACTTACCAGCAGCACTACTCGATTCCGGAATCGATCGGCGCGGAAGTGCGCATCCTCCCGCTGAAAGCCCAAAACCGGTTTTTGCCGGACCTCGCGCAGCTGAGGTCTCTCGTGGATGAAAACACCCGCCTGATCACGCTGAACAATCCGAACAACCCTACCGGTTCTCTGATCCCGGAGGAAATGCTTCAGGAAATCGTGGAGATCGCGAAAAGTGTGGATGCCTATATCCTGTGCGATGAAGTCTATCGCGGGATTTCCGAGGACGGAAGCTACATGCCGTCCATCGCCGACCTCTATGAAAAAGGGATTTCCGTCGGCAGCATGTCCAAGTGCTTTTCTCTTGCCGGGCTTCGGCTCGGCTGGATCGCCTGCAGAGATCGGGAACTGATCGCACGGTGCAGAGAACGCCGGGATTACGACACCATCAGCTGCGGTGTGATCGACGATCGTCTGGCAGCGCTCGCGCTGAAGCACAAGGACAGGATCTTTGCGCGGAACCGCAAGATCCTGACGGAGAACCGCGCGATCCTGGACCGCTGGGTGAAGGAGACGCCGGACGTCTGGTATGTCAGACCGGAGGGCGGTACAACAGCGCTCGTCTACTATCGGAACGACCTGCCGTCGCAAGACCTCTGCAGGATGTTGCTGGAGGAAAAGGGCGTGCTGTTTACGCCGGGGGAGTGTTTCGAGATGGAGGGCGCGGTCCGCATCGGCTACGCATTCGATCCTGAACTCCACGAGGAAGGCCTGGCGCTCTTCGCGGAGTTCCTGAAGGAACACCGGTCATAATACGATATGAAGTAAATGCAGACCGGTCTGCCGTGAAATGGCGGTCCGGTCTGTTTTAGTACCTGATTTTTCAACAATCAACTGACATTTCTTTGAGAAGGTGATATACTGATAACAGATGGAGGGTCACGGCAGGTGATCCCCGGACCTTTCGGTAGATCGGAAGGAGGTGACAGAAATGGATAAAAGCCGGGGCAGACAAAAGTACATCTATGAATCGCGCTACCAGCAAATCGCCGTTGAACTGGCGCAGAAGATCGCTGAGGGATGGTATACGGTCGGCGAGAAGCTGAACGCGCGGTCCACATTGGCAAGCAACTACAACGTATCCCCTGAAACGGCCAGAAAGGCGGTCAATCTGCTTGTGGACCTCGGGATCGTGACGATCCGGCAGGGAAGCGGCACTTACGTTGCATCCCGCGAGAAGGCGCAGCTCTTCGTCGAACGCTATCAGGATACCGTTTCGATGCAGGAGATCCGCAAGGAGATCTCGGACTGTGTCGCGAGGCAGCAGCAGGAGATCGAACACCTCTCCAAACTGCTCAAGTCCCTCGTCGGCCAGACCAAACGGAGTCACTCGACGACATCAATCGTCCCGTACGATCTTCATATCGACAGGCACTGCGCGTATCTGGGAAAATCGATCGGTGAACTGAACATCTGGCAGCAGACCGGCGCGACGATCGTCGGGATCAAGCGCGATGCAGATATCATCATATCGCCGGGACCGTACGAGAGGATCCAAGAGGAAGATGTCATCCTGTTCGTCGGAAGCGAGCTTTCAAAGCAGCGGATGAACAACCTGTTTAACATTCCGGAAGACGAAGATGAACTGCTCGACTGACTGACGGGCGTATAAGATGCAAAAAAATCCCACAGGCTCCGGTCCTCGGAGCCTGTGCTGTGTATAGGCGCTTCCGACCCGGATGACCGCGGCGGGAGCTGCAGCGGAGGCAGGGCATGATTGAACTCAGCACATTGTGTTATCTGGAGCGGGACGGAAAGTATCTGATGCTCCACAGGACCGTCAAAGAGAACGACATCAACAAGGACAAGTGGATCGGTGTCGGCGGCCGTTTCGAAGCGGGCGAAAGTCCGGAGGAATGCGTGGTACGGGAAACAAAAGAAGAGACCGGATACACGTTGACGGAGTACCGGTTCAGAGGTCTGATCACGTTTGTCTACGGTGCGGATACGGTCGAATACATGCATCTCTTTACCGCTTCCGGGTTTGAAGGGACGCAGACCGACTGCGACGAGGGCGTACTCGAGTGGGTCGACAAGCGTTCGGTCCCGGACCTGGACCTCTGGGAAGGGGACAGGATCTTTTTCCATCTTCTTGAGGAGCGTGAAGCATTTTTTTCTCTGAAACTCGTCTACGACCGGGACGACAGGCTGGTTTACACCGCACTGGATGGAAAAGCGTTTGACCACCGCAAGATGCTTTGATGATGATGGGAAGCTGCATAAAAGTACTGATTCGGGAGGAACTGATCGGATGAACATTACGGTATACTGCGGCGCGAATAAAGGGAACAGCGAGCGCATCCGCGAAGCGGCGGAAGAACTGGGCCGCTGGATCGCGGACAACGGCCATACGATGGTCTACGGCGGCGGCAGCATCGGCCTGATGGAAGTCATCGCGGATACTGTGCTCAGACGCGGGGGCGAGGTGATCGGCGTGATCCCGGAGTTTCTCATGAAGCACGAAAAGGGCCACACGGGACTGCATACGCTGGAGATCGTACCCGACATGAGCACCCGAAAGAATCGCATGATGGAGCTTGGCGACGCTTTTATCGCAATGCCGGGCGGCACCGGTACGCTGGAGGAGATCACGGAAGCGATCTCGCTGAAGCGCCTTCGGCTCCTTCAGAAGCCGATCGTCTTCTACAATATTGACGGTTACTACGACATGATGAAGCCGGTCTTCGCCAAGATGGTCGAGTACGACTTCTATCCGGCGGAAGATCTTGAACTGGTTCGCTACGCTTCGGACGTCCGGGAACTGGAAAACATCCTGGAGGAAGAGACCTGGGCGATTTGAAGAAAGAGTACTTGATTCCTCTCTTGTTTCGTGTTAAGTTAATAACGTAAATCCTATCTGAAAAATAGGAAATTCTTTCACTGAAACGGATGGAGGAACCGCTCATGATGGTTTCTACAAAAGGACGTTACGCGCTGATGGTCATGATTGATCTGGCGCAGGTGGCGGAAAAGGGCAATACCGGGTATGTGCCGCTTTCGGAGATCGCCGAGCGGCAGGGGCTTTCCATGAAGTATCTGGAAATCGTCGTTGCAATGCTCAACAGGGGTGGTTTGCTCACCAGCCTTCGGGGCAAGCGCGGCGGATACCGGCTGGCGCGCGATCCGCAGAACTACACGATCGCCGAGATCCTGCAGCTTACCGAAGGCAGCCTCGCACCGGTCGATTGCCTCAAGCAGGACGAGATCGTCTGCGACAAGGCGGCAGGTTGTATGACGCTTCCGCTCTGGGTAGGGCTGGACCGCGTGATCGATCGCTATCTGGAGCAGATCACGCTTCAGGACGTCTTGAACGGAGACCGGGAGAAGATGCTTCAGTGCGCGAAATACCGCACCCTGACCGCTTCGGCAGAAAAATCGTGAGGAAGCATCTATTTCCTATTGACTTAATAGGAAATAGATGCTATTTTAAAACTGATGGTTAAATAGTTATTTTCACAGGGAGGGGAGAATGAGAGTATACGCAGACAATGCAGCCACGACCTATATGAGTGAGACTGCAATGAATACACTGATCGAATGCCTCAAGGACTACAACGGCAATCCGAACAGTCTGCATACCGAAGGCCAGCTCACGAAGGAAAAGCTGGATGAGGCACGGGAGATCGTTGCCCGGGCCATCCATGCCGCGTCACCGAATGAGATCTATTTCACTTCCGGCGGCAGTGAAGCGGACAATCAGGCGCTGATCTCAGCGGCCAGAAGCCTTGCAAAGAAAAACAAAAAGCATCTGATCACGCTGAACATCGAGCATCACGCGATCCTGCACACCATGAATAAGCTCGAAAAAGAGGGATTTGAAGTGACGTTCCTGAAACCGGAGCGGAACGGGATCGTGGATGTGCAGAAGGTCGCGGACGCTATCCGTGAGGATACCGCACTCGTTTCGATCATGTTCGCGAACAACGAGATGGGGGCTGTGCAGCCGATCGCGGAGATCGGCGCGCTCTGCAAGGAGCGGGGCGTCCTGTTCCACACGGACGCTGTGCAGGCGGTCGCGCACCTGCCGATCGACGTGCAGGCGATGAACATCGATATGCTGTCCGCTTCCGCCCATAAGTTCCACGGGCCTAAGGGCGTAGGCTTCCTGTACGCAAGGAAGGGCGTCCACCTCGTCAACGTGATCGAGGGCGGCGCGCAGGAACGGGGAAAACGCGCCGGTACCGTCAACGTCCCGGGGATCGCCAGCATGGCCGCAGCGCTGGAAGAAGGCGTAGCGCACATGGATGAAAACAACGCAAAGGTCTCTGCGCTTCGTGACCGTCTGATCGCCGGACTGAGCGATATTCCGCACGCGTGCCTCAACGGTGATCCGGTCAAGCGGCTTCCGGGCAATGTCAATTATTCGTTCGAAGGTGTCGAGGGAGAATCCCTGCTGCTGTCTCTGGACATGTACGGGATCCGATGCTCCTCGGGTTCTGCCTGCACCAGCGAATCGCTCGATCCAAGCCATGTCCTCATGGGCATGGGCGTTCCGATCGAGGCGGCGCACGGGTCGCTTCGCTTCAGCCTGAACGAGGAGAACACCGAAGAAGAGGTCGATTATATCATCGAAAAGGTTCATGAGGTGGTGCAGCATTACCGGAGCATGAGCCCGTTCTGGGAAGAGCTTGAGAAGGGAGAAAGAGAACATGTTATATAGTGATAAGGTCATGGAT
>CAYLSR010000103.1:0-5908 GCA_964385855.1 uncultured Mogibacterium sp. | reverse complement strand
TGCGCAAGTGCGGCGGGAAGCTCTTCCCGACCGGCTGGATCGACCTTCTGAAGGCGCTTCGCTCCAACGACACGGTGGATTGCTTCCTGATCGCCGTCCGGCCGGAGCTGCAGCGCAAAGGGGTCAACGCGGTCATCCTGGAGCACCAGATGATCGGGTGCATCCGGCGGGGGATCACGCAGGCGGAGACCGGACCGCAGCTGGAACTCAACACGAAGGTCCACAACCAGTGGAAGATGTTCGGACTCGAGCCGCACAAACGACGTCGCTGCTACATCAAGCAGCTCTGAAAAAGCATCAAAAGAGGCCGCCCGCGGAGGACGGCCTTTTCGGTGCGTGCGGATACGCGCAGAAACTATTCAATCGCTTCGGTCTCCAGGCGCGCCCGGCGCTTCTCCAGCATCGGCAGCAGCGTATCCTCGTAGACGAAGTCCAGGATGGCGGCGACCGGGATCGCGAGCAGGATGCCGATCACACCGAAGATGTTGCCCATCACGATGACCGCGACCAGGATCAGCAGACCGGAGACGCCGAGGGATTCGCCGAACAGCTTCGGCTTGAGGATGTAGCCGTCGATGATCTGGAGGATGACGGTAAAAGCGATGAACGCGAGTGCCTGCCACGGTTTGACCATCAGCAGGACAAAGCCGCCGACGATCGCGCCGATGACCGGTCCGAAGTTCGGGATCAGGTTGGTCACCGCGACGATCACGGAGACCAGTCCGATGTATTCCATGCCGGCGATCGCCATGAAGACGGCGTTGACGCCGCCGACGATCACGCTGTCGATCAGGCTGAAGGTGACGTAGCGGACCAGGATCGAATGGCAGCGCTGCAGGAAGGACATGAACCAGCGGTATTCTTTGTCCGGCATGAGTGCCGCGATGAGCCGCTTGCAGTTCTGCTTTGCGGCGGACTTCGCGGCGAGCAGATAGATCGACAGGATGACGGCGATCGCCAGCGTGATCGCGTTCTTGAGAAGGCCGGTCGACGTGTTGATGATCGTCGACAGGTTTTTCTTGAGATAATCCACGATGGAATCGAGCAGCTGCTCCGTCATCTCCGTCAGAGAGCCCAGCCCGGTGATCCCGAGCTTGTCCAGGATCGACTGGAGAGAGGCGGCATAGATGTCGATATTCCGGATGAACATCCGGATGCTGTCGATCAGCTGAGGGATCAGCGTCATCAGGAGAAGTACGAGCAGCAGAAGGACCGTCAGCAGCGCCATCAAGACGGCGACCGTCCACTGCGCTTTCCGGAGGTTTTTAAAGATCGTCCGCTGATAGAGCATCGCAAGCGGATTGATCAGATACGCGATGATGCAGCCCAGCACGACCGCCGAGAAATAGTTGCCAAAGGCCTGCAGCGCACCGCCGATGGCGCTGAGATGCGTCAGCGCGACGTACAGGACGACACCGATGCAGATGGCGACAGTATAGGCATACCAGGGTTTTTGCTGTAGCTTGTTTCTTTTCATGGTGAGGCTCCATTCCGTCGGACTGTATTGGATGATGCCTGCTAATCGGGCTGAGACATGTAGGCTTCTCAAAAAACTATAGCACCCTTTTGAACGGACATCAAGCGGATTGTTTACAAAGGCCGCCGGATTCGCTACAATCTAAAGGAAAGAAGAGGCTGCGTCGAGAGAACAACAGATGAACATGAAAGATCAGACCTATATCGGGAAAAACACGGGCTGCGACAATGCCCTTGACAAGGTGACCGGGAAGCTGCAGTTCTGCGCGGATCTGGCTGTCGCGGGGACGCTTCACATGCGCTTCCGCGGCAGCGAGATCGCGCACGGGCGGCTGCTGTCGGTCGACACCTCGCGCGCGGAGCGGATGCCGGGGGTGCGGGCGGTCTACACCTGCTTCAATACGCCGAACCGCTCTTTTGACCGGGGGCGCGTGGTCCGCTACGAGAGCGTGACGTATCAGGAGAAGCTGTTCGATCCGCACATCCGGTTTTACGGTGAACGGATCGCCGCGGTCGTCGCGGAGACAGCGGAGCAGGCGGAAGCCGCCTGCCGCGCGATCACGGCGGAGTACGAAGTCCTGCCGGCCGCCGTGACGCCGGAAGCCGCGATGGCGGAGGACGCACCGCAGATTCACAAAGGCGGCAACTGCTACATCTCCGGCGGGATCCACCGCGGCGATTATGAGCACTGCTCCGCGGACCGGACGTTCCGTTCTCGCGCGCACCTTGGGCGCATGACGCACCTGTCGATGGAGACACAGACGGCGAAGGCCTCGTACGACCGGGGGAGAGACCAGCTGACGGTGTGGACCGGCTGCCAGACGGCTTTCGGTGTACGTGCGACGGTCGCGGATCTGCTCGGGATCCCTTATGCCCGGGTGCGGGTGATCAAGACACAGATGGGCGGTTCATTCGGCTGCAAGCAGGAGACGGTCGTGGAGCCGCTGGCGGCCTATGCGGCGTACGACCTCTGCGCGGAAGTGCTGGTCTCCTATTCGCGGGAGGAACAGATCAACAACTGCATCCTCAAGCACAACGTGGATTTTGATGTGGAGAGCAAAGTGGATGAGGACGGGACCATCCGGGGCGTCCGCATCCGGGCGGTCCTGGATGCCGGCGCCTATACGACGGTCTCACACTGGTACATCGATGAGATCGGCAGCAAGAGCGGCAAGGTCTACCGCATCCCGGACCTGACATTCGAGGGCGTCGCCGTCAACACCAATACGGCGGTCAACGGCAGCTTCCGAAGCTGGGGTTCCGGCGAGATCGCAGCAGCGTACGAGACGCACTGGGATCTGGTCTGCCGGGAGCTCGGCCTGGATCCTGTTGAATTCCGGCTCAAAAACGTCCGAAAACCATACGAAGAGGACATCGTCGAGCGGATGACGGTGGGCAGGACACACTTCGAGGAATGCCTGATCCGCGGCAGGGAGCGCTTTGGCTGGGAGGAGCGCAGGGCCCGCTGCCGGGAGCGGAACGCGTCACAGGACCGTTACCGGTACGGCGTGGGGATGGCTGTCGCCTCGCACACCAGCTCCTGCTATCCGCATCACATCGATCTCGGTGCCGCGACGGCACGTCTGGAGGAGGACGGCAGCGTGACGATCCACCTCGCGGTGCACGACCACGGCTGCGGGGCGGTGACCGCCCTTCGGAAGATCGCGGCCGAGGCGCTCGGGATCGACCTTCGCAGGATCGTGCTCGAAGAAGCGGATACGATGCGGGACCGCTACGATTACGGCTGCTTCGCGAGCCGGACGGTGTACGTCCTGGGGCAGGGGATCCGGGCGGTCTGCGGCGAGCTGATCGACGTCTGCCGCTGGATCGCGGCGGACCGGTTCGGCTGCGACCCTTCAGCGGTCCGCTACGAAGACGGGCTGCTCCTTCACGGCGGGGAGCAGATGGACCTCGGCGAGACCGCCTGCTATTCGCTGAAGACCCTCGAGATGGACGTCTTCGCCCGGTCGGCGATCCGCTCGCAGCAGAATCCGGGCGTGCCGTGCGCGCATTTCTGCGAGGTCCGCGTGGATACGTACAGCGGGCTCGTGGAGATACTGCACTGCCTGTCCGTCCACGACATCGGCCGGGCGATCAACCCGGACATGGTCCGCGGGCAGATCGGCAGCGGCATCCAGCAGGGGATGGGGATCGCGCTCTGCGAGGAGGTCAAGATCGACCCGAAGACCGGGCGCACCCTGACGACGGATCTCAGGCACTACGACGCAGCGAACAGCGTGGATCTGCCGGAGTACGACGTGCTGCTGATCGAAGATGGGGATGACTTTGGGCCGTTCGGCGCGAAATCCATCGGGGAAGCCTGCGTGGCGCCGGTCGCGCCGGCGATCGCGGCCGCGGTCAACGACGCGCTCGGGACGAGGCTATCGGATCTGCCGCTGACACCGGCCAAGATCCTGGAAGCGCTGGAGCGATGAACCAATACGGGGACAGATGACATGAAAATCAGCTTTACGATAAACGGAAAAAAGATGCGCATGGATGTCCGGCCGGAGAAACGGCTGCTGGATTTCCTGCGGGAAGATCTCGGGCTGACCGGCGCCAAGGAGGGCTGCGGCATCGGAGAATGCGGCGCCTGCACGGTGATCCTGAACGGGGAGGCCGTCCATGCGTGCCTGATGATGACCGGCCAGATCGACGGCGCGGAACTGCTGACCGTGGAAGGCCTGGAGCAGGACGGCCGGCCGGATGCGCTGCAGCAGGCGTTCCTGGACCACAGCGCGGTCCAGTGCGGGTTCTGCACGCCGGGCATGCTGATGTCCGCAAAGGCGCTGCTCCTCAGGAATCCGCATCCGACGGACGAGGAGATCCGCGTGGCGCTGGCGGGCAATCTGTGCCGGTGCACCGGGTACCAGGAGATCCGCGCGGCGGTCGCCGATGCGGCCGGAAAGGAGGCTGCTCATGAGTGAATACCTGCAGCCGAAGAGCATCTCGGAGCTGAAAGAGGCGCTCCGCGCGATGACGCCGCAGAGCCGGATCCTCGCGGGCGGAACGGACCTGATGGTCGAGCGCCGGCGGGATCACCCGGAGACGGACTGCATCCTGAGCCTCAGCCATGTGCCGGAGCTTCGGGGGATCGGACTCGTACCGGGCGCCGCCGGGGGGACGGATCTGCTCCGGATCGGTTCGATGGAGACCCATGACCGCATCGCGGGGAATCCGCTGGTGCGGCAGTACTTCCCTGCGCTCGCGGAGGCCTGCGCATCGGTCGGCTCGCAGCAGATCCGAAACCGCGGGACCATCGGCGGCAATCTCTGCAACGCGACGCCGGCGGACGATACGATGCCCTGCGTGACGCTGTTCGGCGGTGAGCTCGAGATCCTGAATGCGGATGGTCAGATGCGGAGACTTCCGGTTAGTGAACTCGTGACGGATTTCGGGCAGACCTGCCTGAAGCCGGAGGAGGTGATCACAGCGGTGTACCTCCCGGTGCAGCCGGGCAGAAAGAGCTCTTTCATCAAGCTCGGCAGCCGCAAAGCGGTGACGATCGCGCAGCTTTCGATGGCGGTCTTTTGGGAGACCGATGGGGAGGGGCAGGTGCAGTCGGCAGAGGGGTGCCTCGGAGCAGTCTCGCTGCATCCGCTGCCGTTCCCGGAACTCGGAAGAATCCTGGCCGGCGGGGCAACGGATCCGGCGGGGGAACTTGCGGACGTCATCCGCGGGCGGATCCGCGAGATCCGGCAGAGCCGCCGCAGACCGCCTAAAATGAAGATCACCGAGGCGGAGCAGCTGTACAAAGAGCGCGCAGCGCGGGCTGTCACAGAGGATCTTACGGACCGGATCCGTTGCGCCGGAAGGTCCTCAGACGGTTCAAACGGTTAAAGCGGAAACGCTATTATGAAAGAAGCCATGAAATCGAGGGTGAACAGACCCTCGATCTTTCTTTTTTTGCAAAAAAGCACCTTGACAAGCACCCCTCCTGAGAGTATATTAGCATTAAAGGTAATACGTACTACATAACAACTTTAAATCACTTAAACCATATTATTCATGGAGGTAATCAAATGGCTTATAACACCAGAGCTAACAAGATCATTCAGAAAGTCAAGGCCGGCGAGGCTGCGATCGGCGTTCAGTGCTATCTGCACTATCCAATCATGATGGATATGTACGGCTGGGCCGGTTATGACTATGTCATGCTCGATATGGAGCACACCCGTGTCGACTTCTCCAACATGGAAGACCTCGTCAGAGCGTGCGAGACCAATGACATCACCCCGATTTTCCGCGTCGGCAAGAACGATCCGTTCCTGATCCGTTCCTGCATCGAAATCGGCGGCAAGGGCGTCGTCGTTCCGCACATCAAGAATGGCGAAGATGCGAGAAAAGCGTAAAAACCTGATCGAATCCAGCATTCAAGATGTTCCCCAAAGCGAGTACAGTCAACAGAACAATGGTAGTGGAAAGGGATGGA
>CAYLSR010000102.1:0-5952 GCA_964385855.1 uncultured Mogibacterium sp. | reverse complement strand
CGGGTGACCGTGATTCTTACCATCACCCGTCAATTCGCAGCCTGCCGGTTGACGGGTGACCGTGATTCTTACCATCACCCGTCAATTCGCAGCTTGCCGGTTGACGGGTGACCGTGATTCTTACCATCACCCGTCAATTCGCAGCCTGCCGGTTGACGGTTAACCGTTCACTTGCAGCAGCCACAGGCACGAACATCCACATCGTCAGACCCAGTGACATCCTGGACAAAGAAGGGAATCCAGTGATCAATAAAAAGACCGGCCGATCGCTACAGATCAATGGTCAGTCTTTCGGGAACGAAATCTGGTTGAACGTGAACGTGGATGAAGAGAAGGATTTCGGCTGCGTCTTCATACATGAGGTTATATTATACGGTATTTTCCGTCCCCCAATATGGCGTATATTTGAGCTTGAAGCAAAAAGAAAGAGGCACAAACTCACGGTGTGACTACAGATGCGCGTAGCCAGAGGCCGCTTAATACCTCTTTCAAAGAAAATATAGCACTTAAAGAGGTAGAAAGCAATAAATCTTTCTCCATACTCCAGCCGGCCGAGCGCGTCCGCTACCGCATCCCGGTCCAAAACTTAAAAACTGATCATATCATGAGTGTAAAGATGAAAAAAAAACCTCAGAATCGCAGCAGGAGCTGTCTTTGATCTACACAGTTCCAGATTGTCTGTCTCTAAACGAACTGCATCGGGAAGAGTCGCGGGAAGCGACAGACAGATACATACGATTGCTAAGGAGATCACAGCAGATTTCGTCAGAGAAGGACATGTCGAATTCAGAAGATGAATAGCATGTCGAAAAAAATATTCAGATTATGACGCTGAACCGTACCTTGATGTAATAAGGAGATCAACAAATGACCAAGAAGCCAAGTCCAATCCGTAAGTATTCGATGTTGCTGGAGAAATGTTTGGAGAAAAATCCTCAGAGTCATTACAAGTAAAGATTTACAAACATATAGCGAGTATTTCAGAAGAAAGCCGGGAGCCAGACGCGTTACTTCCGGGACAGCGGGGCTGTGGACGAGGCCGGGAACCTGCTGCGCCTTTATCACGGGACGTCGAGTGCCGGGAATTTCACTCTTGAGGATATCAATCCTTCGTACGCATTCCTGCACTTTGACACAGGAGGTGGCAGGCAGAAATTCATAGCGGATCATCCGGAAAATGAACGCGCACACGACGAGCGAGCGCTCGACGAAATGAACTTCAATGACGGAACAAGTGTGATTAAGAGCATACTTACGTCACAGTGGAAGCCGAGAGATGACGTAAGGAATGTGAAAACAAAGTCTTTACGTCACAGTTGAACAACCAAGATGACGTAAGGAAAGTGAAAACCATGTCCTTCCGTCACACGTGTTCCGGTGAATTGACGGAAGGAGCACTGGGGGAAGCCTGTTACGTCATGTGGGCAAATGGGTTGTGACGGAAGATCCGATTGAAGGGGCCTCTTACGTTAGTCGCTTAATCGGTTTGACGATAGATGCTGATCCGCAAGGGAAAACTGAATGGATCGGTCTCAAATTGGTAGACTGATAAAAACTATTGTAAAATATTTTTTGACTCTAATACACTGAAACCGCTCTAAAAAAGACCGGCTTTTGGTCGGCGAAATGAAGATGAACGTTGAAATTTCAAGCGTTCCAGTTTTTTCTTCGCGGCGGCGAAAGCAGTTCGTCGTGTGGCGGAGGGCTTCTTGCGGTGTCAAGACCGGGGGCTTGCATCTTCCGAAAAGTTATGCTACAATAGCGACAAGTTGTTTACAAATAAAATTACTCGTCAACTTGAAAGGAAGGTCACCATGCTGAGCTCTGTCAGGAGAAGGAGGGTTTTCGCCATCGTTCTGGCGTTCCTCGTAGTCGCACTGGCCTGCTGCCCGGTCCATGCCGCAAAGACGTCCAAGTCCAAAACGAAGCAGATTTCGGTTGCGGAATTCAAGAAGTACAAGAAGGGCATCGATGTTTCCTGCTTCCAGAATGATATCAACTGGGAAAAAGTTCGGAAGGCCGGTGTGGATTTTGCGTTCATCCGTGCGGGGTACCGCGGGTCGTCCACCGGTAAGCTGATGGAAGACACGACGTTCAAGAAGAACATCAAAGGTGCGACCAAGGCCGGCGTCAAGGTGGGCGTGTATTTCTTCACGCAGGCGACGACAGAGAAGGAGGCCCGTGAAGAAGCGAACTATACGATCAAGCTGATCAAGGCCTCGGGCTGTAAGGTCAATCTGCCGATCGTCATCGATACGGAAGCCGGCGTCGGGAAGGCCCGGGCGGATAAGCTCAGTAAGGAGCAGCGGACCAAGGTCATCAAGGCGTTTTGCGATGAGGTCAAGAAGAAGGGCTATACGCCGATGATCTACGCGAGCACCAGCTGGCTCAACAACAAGCTCGACATGTCCAAGCTCAAAGGGTACTATGTCTGGTGTGCGCAGTACAATAAGACCTGCACGTACAAGGGGCAGTACCAGTGCTGGCAGTACACGAGCTCCGGCAAGGTCGATGGCATCAAGGGCCGTGTCGACATGAACAAGTTCAAATGATTTCTGTAACACGAGGCCGCTGCGGGCGGCCTTTTCTGTTGTCCAAAGTTTCATAATCCATTTGTGATTCTCTGACGGATGGAGTACAATGTAATGGATACAGCAATGACAGAAGAGGTCATCGATTTGAAGGGAATCTGTTACTATGTACTGCAGTGGACCTGGGGGATCCTGCAGAATCTGATGGGCGCCGCGGTCTATCTGGCGCAGTTCGGACAGCCGCGCTTCCGCTGCCGCTGCGCGAGGGCGGTCCGGTGGAACCGGAGTGCCAGCATGGGGCTCGGGATGTTCATCTTTGTCGGTCGGGATGCGGTGTTCGGACCGGACGGCGAGAACATCATCAAGCGCATCCTGTACCACGAATACGGCCATACGATCCAGTCGGCGATCCTGGGCCCGCTTTATCTGCCGGTGATCGCGATCCCGTCTCTGATCTGGGCGAACAGCCCGGGGCTCAGCCGGTATCGGGTCCGGAGCGGCAGGTCGTATTACTCGTTCTACCCGGAGCGGTGGGCGGATCAGCTGGGGCTTCGATATATTCAAACCGACAATCGGGGGAAACGAAAATGATCAACATCGAACTGAAAAAGGGGAAGGAGATCCAGACGCTGACGCTTCCGAAGGAGCGACTGATGGGGATCCTGGAACCGGCCGAATCCGGCGAGGCGCCGGATGAGCAGGCGCTGGTGAGGCAGGCGCTCGATCATCCGATCGGGACGGATCGGCTGGAGGAGATCGTCCGTCCGGGCGAGACCGTCGCGATCCTCACGAGTGATCCGACGCGTCCGATGCCGACCTATAAAGTCCTGCCGGCTCTTTTGGACCGGTTGGAGTGCGCCGGGATCCGGCCGGAAGATATCACGGTGTATATCGCGCGGGGCAACCACCGGGCAACGACGGAAGCGGAACGCAGAGAGCTGATCGGGACGGACTGCTATGAACGTGTCCGCTGCATCGATACGGATCCGCTGGACGTGGAACCGGTCGGCGTGACAAAGCGCGGGACGCCGGTCGACATCGACCGGAGGGTGCTGGCGGCGGACCGAAGGATCTGCCTCGGAAATATCGAGTACCACTATTTTGCCGGGTATTCGGGTGGCGCCAAGGCGATCATGCCAGGGAGCTCGACCCGGGCAGCGATCCAGGCCAACCATCGGATGATGGCGAGCCCGGATGCGCATATCGGCAAGCTCGAGGGCAATCCGGTGCGGGAAGACATCGAGGAAGGCGCGGCGATGGTGGGCGCGGACTTCATCCTCAACGTCGTGATCGACACGCACAAGCGGATCGTCTGGGCCGGCGCGGGTGACATGGTGGAGGCGCACCGGGCGGGCTGCCGGTTCCTCGATACGATGTACCGCTTCGAACTCGAACGGGAGGCGGACATCGTGGTCGTTTCACAGGGAGGCGCGCCGAAAGACCTCAACCTGTACCAGACGCAGAAGGCGCTCGAAAACGCGCGGCACGCGGTCCGGAAGGGCGGCATCATCGTACTGGTCGGTTCCTGCCGGGAGGGCCTGGGCAACGAGGTCTTCGAGCAGTGGATGGTCGAGGCGGAGAAGCCGCGTGATCTGGTGGAGCGGATCGGCCGGGAGTTCGTCCTGGGCGGACACAAGGCCGCCATGGTCGCGGAAGTTTGCGAGCGGGCCGAGGTCTATCTGGTGTCGGATATGGAGGACACATTTGTGCGGCAGATCTTCATGACGCCGTTCGGAAACGTGCAGGAGGCTTATGACGCGGCCGTCCGGAAGCTGGGCGAAGACGCATCGGTCCTGGTCATGCCGTACGGAGGATCGACGGTTCCGATTGTATTGAATCACTAAAAGTGATAATATAGTAGCAGGAATGGTGAAATCTGCGGCCGGATCCGGCAAGATCCGGCGAATCGATAAAAGGAGACGGAACGGAGGTGCGAAATGGGATTTTTTTCAGATCTGTTCGGATCGAAACCGGTGAAAGAAGAACCAAAGCCTGATCTGCCGGCGGACAGGATCCGCGCGATCCGCGAGGGCGGTACGGCTTCACTGAGTGCGGCGGAACTTCTGAGTGCGGAGTTCCCGCTGGAGGAGCAGATCAAGGAGCTTTCGGAAGGCGCGGCAGGCTATTTCCGGGATTTTTATGAGGAGTGCGAGTCCGGCGGACGCGGGCAGGAAGTCCGGGAATACGATCAGGAGGCGCTGGAAAAGGATGTGACCGCGATCCGCGAACGACTGGACATGATCCGGAAGAGCTGCGCGTTCTCCGATTTCTTTGATGAGACCTACGATAAGGTCGCCGAATTTGTCGATAAGCTGGAGGTCCTTTCCGATTCGGCCAAGAGCGACGAGGAGATCTACATGATGCTCGCTATCGACAGCATCACCTCAATGATCCACAATTACTCCGGCAGTTACGTTCTGGACTGGTTCAGCGCGAGGATGAAGCGTGAGGGTATGGGCCTCCGGGATCGCCAGACGGCGGTCTCTCGGATCGGCGCGGTGCTCGATCGCATCAACGAAGAGAAACTGCGGCTCCTGGACGGAGATCTGACCGACAGCAAGGTCGTCGCGGATAAGCTCTATCTGTCCGCCATTTCGACGGCGCTCGGTGCGGCGTATGAGCCGAACACGACCCGCTATCTGAGCCGGAACGGCGTTTCGTTCGGGCAGGATTTCGCGGATTTCTTCTATGAAAAGGCGGTCGATCTGGACGATTCGTATGAGCGCATGATCGTGGTCCTTTACAAGGGCCTTCGCTCGATCCGCCGGGAGATGGCGGAGAAGCTGCCGGAAGAGTTCCGGAAGTGAATGGATGAAAATGTGATGGATGTGACAGGGGGACGAAACATGACAAAAGAACCGTCCCCCTGTTTTACTATTCAGAATTCCTTGCGCAGGAGGTATCTGTCCTTGCCGCCGTACAGTTCACGGCGATCGACGATCTCCCAGTTGAGGATCAGGAAGTTGTTGTAGCTGTACGGGTTGCTCGGCGAGATCGAGGTGAGGCCCTCCGTGGCGCCGAGTTCGATCGCCTGGCCGGTCCGGATCTTGTTGAACAGGCGCTGCAGGCCGTGCCCCCGGTATTTCGGCGCGACCATGGTGAGGTCGAGCGATGCGGTCCGGCGGAGGTGTTCCTCGTCGTAGCCGAAGTGGTGGCCGTAATTCTTGTGGTTGATCGTGGTGTTCGGGATGAGGACGGAGTAGCCGGCCGTCTCACCGTTCGGCGCGATCGCGATGTAGCAGTAATCGGTCTCGAGCGCATCCAGCGATTCTTCGCGGTCATAGGTCGCATAGAGGTCTTTGTTGTCCAGCGCGTCCATGATCGTCTGCTGCAGCTTCAGGACTTCGTCCAGGTCATCCGGCGTTGCGCGCCGGACGTGAAAGACCGTCGGGACGCCTTTGCCGTTCATGAGTTCGATATC
>CAYLSR010000101.1:0-6002 GCA_964385855.1 uncultured Mogibacterium sp. | reverse complement strand
CGTTAGCTTTGGTTGGTAGAGCTTCAGGTAACTTTGCTTTACAATAATCATATAAATCATATTATCGGAGGCCGGTATGGGTATTGTAGAAGTGCAGGATCTGAGTAAAACGTTCCCGGCGTTTCAGTTGGAAGACGTCTCCTTTTCGCTCAAGCGGGGAAGGATCACCGGGTTCATCGGGCGAAACGGAGCCGGGAAGACGACCACGATCAAAGCGATGTTGAATCTGATCCATAAGGACAGTGGAGAGATATCCTATTTCGGGATGCCGCTATCCGGCAACGAAAACGAGATCAAGCAGCGGATCGGCTATTCGACCGGGACGGTCAGCTGGTATCCGAGGAAAACGATCCGCGAGATTGCCCGTGTTACGAAGTCCTTTTACCGCAACTGGGATGAAGAGGCCTATCGGTATTATCTGACGTTTTTCGGGCTCGATGAGAGCAAAAGGCCGATGGAATTGTCAGATGGCATGAAAGTGAAATTCAATCTCCTCCTAGCGCTTTCCCATAGAGCGGAGGTCCTCATACTGGATGAACCGACAAGCGGTCTGGATCCGTTCTCGCGGGACGAACTGCTGGAAGTGTTTCGGGTGCTAAAAGAGCAGGGAACTGCGATTTTCTTCTCCACACACATAACTTCCGACCTTGAACGATGCGCAGACGACATTCTGTACATCAGCCGCGGCGTGATCCGGGCAGAATGCTCAAAAGAGGAGTTCGCTCAGGGATTCGGAAGATCGGGGGAAACGCTCGAGGAGATTTTCCTGAGGCTTGAGCGGGAGAGGTTGTCCGGACCGGAGAAAGGGGTGAGACCATGAATGCGCTGCTGAAAAAAGAGCTGCGACTCTCTTCGCTGCTCCTGACCTATCTTTTTATCGGATTTGCGGCCATGACAATGCTGCCGGGATACCCGATCCTGTGCGGAGTAATCTTCATCACGTTGGGTGTTTTCCAGAGTTTTCAGAATGCGAGAGAGGCCGGTGACATAGTCTTCTCGGCACTTTTGCCGATTGCCAAAAAGGATGTGGTGAAGGGGAAGTATCGGTTTGTGTTGCTGATCGAGCTCTGTGGCTTTGCACTTATGATGGTATTGACGATCGTACGTATGACGGTTTTGGCGGATGCAGCCGTGTACCGGCAGAATCCGCTGATGAATGCGAATCCGTTTTTTCTCGGGATGGCTCTTGTGATTTTCGGGATGTTCAATACGATTTTTGTGGGTGGCTTTTTTAAAACCGCCTATAAACTGGGAAAGCCGTTCGTGATCTACATCGTTGCAGCATTCATTCTGATCGGCATTGCGGAGGCGCTTCATCATATCCCGGGGCTTGCAGTACTAAACGCTTTCGGGACTGAGCATCTCGGACTGCAGTCGGCACTGCTGGCAGGCGGAGCAATTATCTTTGCTGCCCTGACGTATTTGTCATATAATAAGGCATGTAAGAACTTTGAGAGGATCGATCTGTAGCCGGGAGGGAAAATGCTCAAGGACAATCTGATAATGCTCAGGAAGATGAACGGCTATTCGCAGGAGCAGATTGCCGAAAAGATCAATATATCGAGACAGGCTTATGCGAAATGGGAGAGCGGCGCGACGGTCCCGGACATTGACAAAGCTGCAAATCTCGCGAAGGTCTATGGAATCAGTCTGGACAGCCTGATGAAAACCGAAAAAGCCGATGGAATCGGCATCCTTCCGCCTGCGCCGGAGGGAAAAGCGATCTGGGGCTCCGTTACGCTTGGCGACCGCGGACAGATCGTGATCCCAAAGGCGGCGCGGGAGGCGCTCGGGATGAAAGGCGGAAGCCGCCTGATCGTATGCAGCGATGAAAACGGCATTGCTTTAGTCCCGGCTGAGTTCTTTGAAAAAAAGATGCGGGAGCTTGAGCAGATGCTCTCAAAAGAGCTGTGATGCAGAACCTTTTTCCCTGATTTCGCAAAAAAGGCCGGTTTGACCGAAAAATTCCGCAAATCAGGCAGGTAGTACGATCCACCCTAGGCTAAAGGGAGCGCGATGTGATAAAATATGACAAGGGGACGGTTCTTTTGTCAGCTTTGGAGCAGCGGGGTATGCATCCGGAGAACGAAAGCGGTATCCCGTCGCTGACGAGAAAGAGGTGATAGCATGATCTTGAATGTCCTTGTCTTACTGGCGTTTATAAAGGCGTTCCCGTTTATTGTATTAGGCATTGCCCTTTACTATCTGATCAGATACAGATAACCTCAGCAGGCAGAAAAAGCACATTGCAAGAACTGTCAAACAACGAAAGACAAAAGTTTCTTGGGGCTCAGAGGCTGCACTTTTCTTGACAGCTTCACCAGAAAAAAATGGGGAGGGGGTATCCGATCTATCGGATACCCCCTTTTTTGCGAACTACCTTTTTCCACAAAGGTGAGCATGGCTGTATCAGACCAGCTGTCCGTGGTGAAAATGATCTGCGCAAGGCTCTGATACTCAGAATTGATTTGGCCTGAAGTTCTGCCTGAAGAGCAACCTTTTCAATTCTCAGCTAGTTTGCCTTACCGAGTTCCTGAGCTCTTTCGGTCGCTCTGGCAACTGTATCGATGAATGCTCCGCGTACGCCGTGCTGCTCAAGTGTGCTGATGCCTACGATCGTGAGGCCTGCCATGATCGAGATCATAGCCTTGCCGCTGAATTTCTTTCCGAGTTCTTCGAGCGCAGGCGCAGCATACTGAGGCTTGACAGCAGCAACGACGATATCGGCTTTTTCGGCCAGTTCTTCGTTATTTGCGACAATGCTGCATCCCTTTTCTCTGAACTTTGTCCTGATCGCCTCAGAGAAATCGCTCACATATACATCCTCCGGCTTCACAACACCTGCATCCATAGCGCCGGAAAGAATCGCGCCGCCCATTGCGCCTGCACCCATAAACCCGATTTTCATTGTAGTCCTCCATTCTATGCTATTGCTTTTCGATGTTATCATACCATGCATGCGGAGCAAAATCCATGTTTTGTACAATATATGCAGGATCACCCGGAAGCGTTCGGACTTGTTGTTGTTCCTCTGCTCGGATCAGGCTCCGCTCTCTTTTTTACGGTCATTTTGCAGTTGTCTTGCGCAAAGCCTCCATTTGTGTGATATTATTTGAAAAATACGTGCGGGTGAAATCGTGAAAACGCGCTGCAGGATCCCATGAAGGAGCTGCTGAAAGGAAAGGGGAACAGGATGAAAGAGCCCTCTCGGGAAAAAACGATCGTCAGGACAAGTATCATAGGGATCATAGCCAATGTGTTCCTGGCGGGATTTAAAGCGGTGATCGGCCTGATGACCAATTCGATCGCCATCGTGCTGGACGCCGTAAATAATATCTCCGACGCCGGAAGTTCCCTGATCACCATCGTCGGGACGAAGCTTGCCGCAAAAGAACCGGACAAGAAGCATCCGTTCGGATATGGAAGGATCGAATACCTGAGCGCCATGATCATCTCGGTGATCGTCCTCTATGCCGGCATCACCTCCCTGGTGGAATCCGTAAAGCAGATCATCCATCCGAAGACGCCGGACTATACCACGGCTTCTCTGATCATCGTCGCCGTGGCGGTGCTGGTCAAGATCTTGCTCGGGCGTTATGTGAAGAGTGTAGGGGTCCGGGTCAACTCGGACTCTCTGGTCAACTCGGGCGAGGACGCCACGCTGGATTCCGTCATCTCGGCATCGACGCTTGTCGCGGCGGTCATCTTTATCTTTTTTCACATCTCATTGGAAGCATGGCTAGGCGCGATCATCTCCCTCGTCATCATCAAGGCCGGGATCGAGATGCTCCGGGATACGATCTCTCAGATCCTCGGCGAAAAGAACGATCCGGATCTGGCCAGGAGCATCAAGGAGACCGTCACCGGATTCCCGGGGGTGCAGGGAGCATATGATCTGGTGTTGAACAACTATGGTCCGGATGCGTGGAACGGCTCCATTCACATCGAGGTCCCGGATACTTTTTCGGCAAACCAGCTGGATCAGTTGATCAGAGAGATCCAGACGGCGGTCTATCAGCAGCATCAAGTCATCCTGACAGCCATCGGGGTGTATTCGGTCAACACGCAGGATCAGGAGGTGATCGATGCGCAGAAAAAGGTGCGCGAGATCGTCTTCGCCCATCAGCATGTAAAGCAGATGCACGGCTTCTATCTCATCAAAGAACCGAAAAGCATACGTTTCGATATCGTGGTCAGCTTTGATGCCGGAGACCGCAGGGCCGTCTATCGCGAAGCCCTCGAGGATGTGCAAAAGGCATTTCCGGAGTACGAGCTTCAGGTTGCGATGGACACGGATTTTTCGGAAGAATAGCGGTATGCCCTTCATTTGATGAAGATCCCGATGTCAGGTGCTGTATAAACTTAATGAAGATCATTTCAGGCCGCTTGCCTCAGTAAAGAGAGAAGCGGCCCTTTTAATGGGTGAAAAGGTTCAGTGCTGAAAATCAAAAATAGTTTTGATGTAACTATTGACATTACAACAAAAGGATGGTATGGTGTCATTACAAGATGAAACCGAGAAGGTTACAACAAAACAGGAATACATTTTCAGGAGGATACTACAATGACGAACAAAGAAAAAGCAATCGCACTGATCAATACTTTCGCGACAGGCGACACAGCAGCAGCGAAGGAACTTCTTGCAGACGGATACATCCAGCACAATCTCGCATATGGCACAGGTGCTGATGCATTTATCGGCAGTGTAGCATGGCTGGGATCCGCCCCGGTGAAGACTACCGTGGACAACATTCGTGCATTCGAAGATGGTGACAAGGTGTTTCTGCAGACAGTATATAACTTCGCGGGGGCAGGTGAGCAGGTTGCATTCGATATCTTCCGTATCGATGAGGACGGAAAGATCGCAGAACACTGGGACAACCTTGCAGCTAAGGCTGAACCGAATCCTTCCGGCCGCACACAGATTGACGGACCACTTGAGGTAAAGGATATTGACAGAGAAGACACAAGAAAAGTCGCGGCAGGCTTTGTAGGCGACGTTCTCCGTGGAGAGAATCCGGATAGGCTGGCAGCTTACTTTGATGGCGACGCATATATCCAGCATAACACAGCGATCGCGGACGGACTCTCCGGCCTTGGAGCGGCATTGGCCGCAATGGCAGAGCAGGGCATTAAGATGATCTACGACAAGACATACATGGTGCTTGCTGAAGGAGATTATGCACTTGCAGTAAGCGAGGGAAGTTTCGGCGGGGTTTCGACATCCTTCTATGATCTTTTCCGCGTAGAAAACGGAAAAATCGCAGAACACTGGGATGTGATGGAGCCCATCGCGGCTGAGGAGACATGGCAGAACCAGAACGGCAAGTTTTAAAGAACGATAAGGAAGGGAAAAGGAGACACTCATGAAAGCATTAGTACTCCGAAGTCCCGGCAAAACTCAGGCTGATGAAGGCCGGTGAAGTGACGGGGAAGATCGTTGCAACCTTTTAACGAAAAATGTAACTGCTTGAATTACATCGATGCTCTGGTATAATGATGACAGAGAGACACAAGGGAGGCAGAGTCATGCAGATATCAAGCAGATTTACAGTCGCACTGCATATTTTCACCTGCGCGGATGTCTTCAAGGATGAATACAAAGTGACCAGCGATTTCCTCGCAGGAAGCATCAATACGAATCCTGTCATCATCCGAAAGATCCTGACGCAGCTGAAGAATGCGGGACTGATAAAAGTAGCCAGAGGGACCGGAGGGATAGAACTGACGAAGGATCTGTCGGAAATCACATTCTACGATGTATATGAGGCAATCGAGCCTGTGGAAGGTGGAGATCTGTTCAGATTTCATGAAGCGCCAAATCCGCAGTGTCCGGTCGGCAGAAATATTCACGCGTTGCTGGATGACAAATTGAAAGATATCCAGAATGCGATGGAAGAGAGGATGAAAAAATATACACTCCTCGATCTGCGGACCGGGATTCATGAGATCCTCGAATCGGAAGCATAGGGAAAAGGGTTTCGAAGTGGACTTCGAAACCC